>CAYHWZ010000206.1:0-4992 GCA_964359975.1 uncultured Elusimicrobia bacterium
GCCCGATGTTGGTGATGTCAATCCCTTCCCCTTTTCTATCCCCGATTTCTCTAGCTATCTTTAGCGCCTGCTGGTAGTATTCAAGGGCTTTGGGATAATCGCCTAAATAATAATAGACAACCCCGATGTTTGTGAGGTCCGCCCCTTCCCCTTTTCTATCCCCGATTTCTCTAGCAATCTTAAGCGCCTGCTGGTAGTATTCAAGGGCTTTCGGGTAATCGCCTAAATAACCATAGACATTCCCGATGTTTCCGATAAAAGCAGAAATTGCCTGTGTGTTATTCTGACTTTTTGCATCATCCAGACCTTCAAGCCAATACTGAAGAGCACCCTTATAATCAGAAACCTGAACTCTCCCCATTCCATTTTGCATAAAAGTTTGCAAGCTTTCGCAGTGCAGATAACCGACAGAAAAACATACACAAACTGACAAAAGCAGTATTTTTCTAATCACGGTTTTTCCCTCTATTGATGTATAAACGATAATGCATAGAAAAAATCACCGCGAGCCGTCAATTTCCGGCTTATAAGTTCCATGGCATTCCCACGAGTCCCCTTGACCTTCTTTACGATTTCAGAACCGCGCTTTCCGCCAACACCCATCGTCTTGATTGTATCCAGAATTTGAGACTGCGTTGCCTCTTTAATCATATCGAGTCCCAGTGCAGGAGCTTTTGTCGCTAAGAT
This sequence comes from uncultured Elusimicrobia bacterium, assembly GCA_964359975.1. Lineage (GTDB taxonomy): Bacteria > Elusimicrobiota > Elusimicrobia > 2-02-FULL-39-32 > 2-02-FULL-39-32 > CAYHWZ01. The sequence goes on from CAYHWZ010000206.1 coordinate 688, forward strand.
GTAGATTTCTTCCCGGCCTATATTTTTATCCAGATAAAGAAACTCTTTTCCCTGCGGTACCCAATACTCAATCCCCGCTTTTAATGGATTGTTATTAGAGTTATAATCAGTGTTCGGAAAAAGCTTGAACGCATTCTGCGACGAGTCCACCTGGTAAAGGTAAAGATAACAGTCCTGCACGGGCCGCACATACACGCAGTAGTTGTCTTTGGTGGACAGAACTATCCCCTCTCTCACTGGATAAAGTTTGCCGTCGCCACCCTCATAGAATACCCCAACTTCAAGTTCAAGGACTTCACCAGCACCGGAGCCCTCGGCTTTCTCATCCGCAACGCCCATCTGCGTAAACCTGTGCACCATCATCTTCTCATATCCTGTGGCCTTATCTACCCTGCAATTGACCGATGCCAGTACAGTCCCGGTCTTGGCACTTACAGCTTTAACGCTAACGGAAATTTCCGTTCCAGTACCGTTATAACTTCCAGACACGAGCACATCCATCCCCGCCTCTTTCTGGAGCCGGTCAATGGTTTGGGTGTCGCTCCCGAACAGAATGGAATCCCGCATAATCTTAACCAGTTCCCGACGTTCCAATACTTCATACTTTCGAATTTTCTGATTTACCAGATGATTGGAGAGGATTTCAGCGAGCATCTGCCCGAACTCCGATGTGTACTTGCTGTCACCGGCCTCGGAAAAGTCCACGACGCAGACCTTGCCAGTGAGTTTCCCCGCAACGGCACTGGCGGAACTTTTGAGAGATTTTTGTAGTGCCTTTATCCCGGATAGGTCTTTGCCCGCGCACGGGGATAAACCTATTGTGAATGTCAGACTGCTGAAGGTGAGCATGGCCACAAGTTTCTTATTCATCCGGGCCTCCGTAGCGATGGGCAAAAATGCTGATAACCAAAGTCTATATAAATGAAGGGGCTAAATCAAATAGATGGTCTTGTCGGCATTCGTTCCACTTTGTTGGATTATAATAGGATTTGACCCAGCGTGACGGAGTATTTCCGCCGTCGCGATAGTGGTCAAAGGGCTATCTTTTTCCTTGACATCTTGAGTAGGGAGTTGTAAATTTAATATATTACCGCCAAGAGGGTAAGGGTCTAAGGAGATTGGATTGCCGATGCTCGCTAGATGATGAACTCCAACCGCTACCCCATCGAGAAATCCCGCTACTTTCGGGACTGCAGTTTTCTATTTCTTTCCCGCATCTTCACGCCTGCAATACAAACCATCAAATATTTTTTTGAGGAGGATTTATGAAACGATTGCTGTATATTGCCGCGCTGTGCATCGGGGTGGGTTGCTTAAGCGCCGGTGTATCACATGCAGAGTTAATTGTCAAAGATTTCAGTCCGCAGGGGAGAGTCAAGGGAATACGACAGGTGCGGGTACGGTTTTCCGAGCCGATGGTACCGTTCGGCGACCCGCGAAGTTTGGAAAATCCGTTTCAAATCTCGTGTCCGGTACCGGGTGGGAGCCGGTGGGCTGACCCCAAGAATTGGATTTATGACTTTGACTCGGATATCCCCGCGGGCGTTGAATGCTACTTTACAGCAAGACCGGAGCTTCGGAGCCTTGCGGGAGGAATGCTGGCGGGGCAACGAGATTTTTCCTTTACCACGGGCGGGCCGGCGATTCGACAATGCATACCCCAGGAAAGTGAGAGCGAATGGAACCACATCAATGAGGACCAGGCATTTATCCTGGTACTAGATACGGTGCCTGCGGAAAGTTCCGTTCTACAGAACGCTTATTTTTCTGTTGATGGACTGAACGACAGGATTGGGTTGCGGGTAATGGATGAGAAAGAGAGTAAACCCATTCTTGACCGGTATGGATGGATGAGAAACCAGCTTCAGTCATATTATTTTATGGTGGTGCAGGCACGGCAAAATTTCCCGTCAAGGACCAAAGTGAGGTTGGTCTGGGGTAAGGACATCGTCAGCACAAAAGGCGTCAGCAACGAGCAGGACCAGACGCTTCATTTCATCACACGCGGCCCGCTGACCGCGGAATTCTCCTGCGAGCGGACGAAGTCTGACGGAGAATGTCTGCCGTTTCTGCCCATGAGTGTAAATTTCACGGCTCCGGTATCTTCTGCCATACTGAATCAGATTTACCTTGAACAGACAAATGGAAAACGGTGGTCGGCGCAAGTCGGAGGTCAGTATGTTTCATTCAGACCTCCGTTCCCAATCAACAGCGAGTTTCAGGTAATTATTCCGACAAAAGTGGTGGATGATGCCGGGCGCGAATTGGTGAACGCAAACAAGTTCCCGCTCGAAGTTCAGACAGAAGGGTATCCGCCGCTGGCCAAGTTTTCCAATTTTTTTGGAATACTGGAACTGGCGGACCCTGTGCTTCCCGTTAGTTTAAGAAATTTGGAGTCGCCGGTGAAATCAAAAATGATGACTGTAGTCGAGCCTGAGGATTTGAAACTTCAGGGAACAATCAAAGGGAAGGTGCTGGAAGTGCCAGCGTCAAAGGCGCATCGGGTCATTAATTGGTATATGGCATTACGAATGAGGGACTGGTATCAATATGAACAGCGAACCAGTTCCATCTTTTCTGAACAGGAAATCAGGGAGTCAGCGCAAAATCTGGATATTCCAAAACCGAACGGCGCAGAATCCTTTGAGTTGGTGGGAATACCATTCAGGAAGCCGGGCTTTTATGTGGTCGAGATTGAGAGTCAGATTTTGGGCAAATCCATTGTCGGCGCGAGGACAACCATGTATGTACCGACCGGAGTACTGGTCACTAACGTGGCTGTGCATTTGAAGTGGGGGCGTGAGGCTTCTGCAGCATGGGTGACGACGCTGGATAAAGGGGACCCAGTCTCCAACGCCGATGTGTCTGCATGGGATTGTAGCGGCAAAATGCTTTGGCAGGGAAAAACTGACACTGACGGATTAGCTCATATGGTACAGATTCCATGGGGACGCAGTGTGCCAGATTGTTTGGATAAAAGTAGGGAAATATTTATCCTGGCACAAAAGGACGATGATTTTTCATTTGTGTATTCTGGATGGAACAAAGGAATAGAAAATTGGCGGTTCCAGGTACCGGTTGACTATTCTGACGGTGACACCGTGACTCACACAGTTTTTGACCGGACGCTTTTCCGCGCGGGACAAACCACGCACATGAAACATTTTCTTAGAAAAAAGAACATGACCGGATTTCTGAAACCGTCGGATGAAGAACGCCCCAAGACCGGACACATCATCCATTTTGGCAGTGACCAGTCGTATGACTTTGACCTTAAGTGGAACGAGGATGGGTCTGCGGAATCGGACTGGGACATTCCGAAAGATGCCAAATTGGGCTCGTATGGAGTGATGCTGGGCGGTGATTCAAACCGATACTGGAATAGAAATTGGTCCGGAATATTCCGCGTGGAAGAGTTCCGCGTACCATTGATGAAAGGCACAATTCAATCTGTTGAACGGGAACTGGTACAGCCCTCAACGGTAGGCGTTGACCTTACGCTCCAGTATCTTGCGGGCGGCGGTGCCAACGGCGCTCCGGTCAAACTTCGGGCGCAGATACAGCCGACCGGAAGTCCAAGCTTTGAACAGTTCGAGGGATTCACATTTGCCAACGGCGCTGTGCCGGGTGCGAGGGAAGAAGCCGATGAGAATAACGCTCTACCGCAGGAAGACCCGAACATGAGTCAGGTGCGGACGCAGGAGCTAGCGTTGGACCGGTTTGGCGCGGCGCGCGCTTCCGTCGGAGATTTGCCAAAAATCTATTCACCCAAAAGCTTACTAATGGAAATGGAATTCCGCGACCCGAACGGCGAACTGCAGACTATTTCGTCCCGTTTCCAGATGTGGCCGGCGAAAGTTCTAGTTGGAATCAATCCGGGAAGCTGGCAAATGACGCAGGACGATATGAAGTTCCGCGTAGCCGTCGCAGATTTGAAGGGCAAACCGGTGAAAAATGCTCCGGTCAAGGTAGATATCTACGAGCAGACCACCGTATCCTCGCGCAAGCGCACCGTGGGAGGATTCTACGCATACGAACATCAATCCGGGATAAAGTGGGTGGCTACATTGATAGAAGGCAAAACCGACTCCAAGGGAGTGCTCTACTGCGAAGTGAAGTCCACGGTTTCCGGGTCCGTGTACCTGCAAGTGCGGAGCCAGGACAGCGACGGACGGCTTACATTTGCTCATCGCAATGTTTGGATACCGGGCGGAAAAGACTGGCGGTTTGAAAATGAAGACAGTGACCGGATTGACATCCTGCCGGAACGAAAACGCTACGAGCCAGGCCAAAAAGCGCGGTTCC
>CAYHWZ010000207.1:0-4980 GCA_964359975.1 uncultured Elusimicrobia bacterium
GTAACTTATATCCTAACCCGCGTCAACGGCTGTGTCCGCCGAAAAAAATAGGATCTGTGTCTGAGGGGCGGGAACATTTCACCGGGTAACAGCCCAACTGATTTAACTGCTTCTCGAGCAGGAAAATGGTCGAACAAATAACCCTCTTTCTTTTCCTCTCTAAACGCGGGGCTGTCAGCTAAATCGGCACGAAAATAGGGGGTGTTGGTCAGTCCGTAAACTGTGAAAAAATGGCGTCGAGGACCTGCTGTTCTGAGATGGATGAGATTTTGTTGTCCGAACTTTGGACGGACACAACGATTTCGCCGGGCGGTTTCCATTGGGACGGGTTGGTTTCGCCGAAAAGCGCCACGGTTTTGGCGCCTACGCCGGCTGCGATGTGCATGAGTCCGGTATCGTTGGTTAGAACCAGTTTGCTTAACTGAAAAATGGCGGCGGCTTCGAGAACGGGATTTTTAAGCGCAAGAGGGAACTCATTGCGGATAAGCTCATCGGCAAGCTTTTCTTCCGCGGGTCCGAGCATAAAGAGGGGGACGAGTCCCTTTTCCTCCAGTCTGCGTGCGACGGACATATAGTTTTTCAAGGGCCAGCGGTTTTGGATTTTGTATGCGCCCGGGAGAATCACGGCGAACGGGGAACCAGGTTTGATGCCGTGTTTTGCAAAAATAGTTTCTATGGCCCGCTTTGCGGACTGTTCATCATCGTCGGAAATAGTGAGGCGCAGGCCGCGCTCTTTGAGTGCCAGTCCGAATCGCTGTAACACGCCGAAGTTACGGTCAATTTCGTGCGCGAGTGCGGCATCGTAGGGTGAAAGCATATTGTAAAAAATGTTGGAATCAGCGCCGTCGAACGCATTGCCGTCGTATCTTAACCGTCTCGGCGCTCCGGAAAAAAGCGCGATGAGATCGTTGGTAAGGTGCGTGCGCTGGGTTTCGAGTGTGACGGCCAAATCGAACTGTTCCTTGCGGATTTCGGCAAAAAATGAAAAGATTTTCCAGGGGGCGTGATTGATTTCCTTCTTTTTATAAAGGTAAAGTTTGCTGATGTCCGGGTTGTGCTGGAATATGCGCAGGTTGCGGTCCTGTATGACCAGTCCGATGAACATTTGCGGATATGCGGTGCGGAGTGCGCGGATGAGCGGGGTAATCTGCATCAGGTCGCCCATGCGGTAGGGTTCTTTAATCAGCAGGATTTTGCGGCATTGTCCGAGGGAAAATGCTGCAAGGTCCGGCGGATTGGAACTGCAATATTTCAGCAGTACCGACGCGGCGCCGTAAACCGCGCGGCGGCCGGCACGTTCAAATGCGGCTGAAACGGGTCTTTGAACTTCGTTGCTCCAGTTGGCGTCCGGCTTGTGATTTTTTGCCATCACCTATTTTTATACATTCCCCATACTCTTGTCAATCATCTTGAGTGACAGCGTCGGAAAAAGTATAATAGTCCCATGCTCGATACTGAATCTAAAAAAGACCTGGAACTGGTGCAGAAGCTGGTAGAGGCGCGCAAGTCCATCAATGATCAGTTGTCCAAAATCATTGTGGGACAGAAGAGTGTTATCGACGAACTTCTCGTCTCGCTTTTTGCGCGCGGACATTGTCTGATTGTCGGTGTGCCGGGACTGGCTAAGACTCTGCTGGTGTCCAGTCTTGCTGAAATCCTGGATTTAAGTTTCAACCGTGTGCAGTTCACTCCGGACCTGATGCCGTCGGATATAACGGGCACGGAAGTCATTCAGGAAGACCGCACCACGCGCGAGCGTTCTTACAAATTTTTGCCCGGGCCTGTATTCGCCAATATTGTGCTGGCTGACGAAATCAACCGCACTCCGCCCAAAACCCAGTCCGCGCTGCTTCAGGCCATGCAGGAATATAAGGTGACGTCCGGCGGGAAAACGTATGACCTGCCGCTCCCGTTCTTTGTGCTGGCGACGCAGAATCCGATTGAACAGGAAGGGACGTATCCTCTGCCGGAAGCGCAGTTGGACCGTTTTTTCTTTCATGTGAATGTGGATTATCCAAGCATGGACGAGGAACGCGAGATTGTGCATCAGACTACGAGCGGCCGGAATATTAAGCTTACAAAAGTGTTGGATTCCAAAGAAGTGCTGGAACTGCAGGAAATTGTGCGGCGTGTGCCTGTAGCGGAAAATGTGGTGGACTATGCCGTGAACCTGGTGCGGTCCACCCGTCCTAAAGACGGTCAGTCTCCGAAAGAAATTAAGAACTGGGTTCTGTGGGGATCGGGTCCGCGCGGTTCGCAAGCGCTCATACTGGGCGGCAAAGCGCGGGCTGTGCTCGACGGACGGCTGACGGTTTCCATAGACGATGTGCGTGCGCTGGCACAACCGGTTCTGCGGCACCGGCTGGTGCTTTCTTTTCACGCGGAAGCCGAGGGGATCAGCGTGGAACAGGTCATCGCAAAACTTCTCGAATCACGCTGACCGCTGGGATTCGGCAGTCATCTACCCATGCCCACTGAACAATCTTACCTGGACCCTGTAGTTCTGGCGAAGGTCGGGCACCTTCAGCTCCGCGCTCAATATGTGGTGGAAGGTTTTGTGGCGGGTCTTCACCAGAGCCGGTTCAAGGGTCATTCGCTGGAATTTGCCCAGCACCGCGAATATTCCACCGGCGACGAGCTCAAACATATTGACTGGAAAGTTTACGCGCGCACTGACCGGTTTTTTGTCAAACAATTCGAAGAAGAGACCAATCTCCGTCTGCACATAGTCCTGGACGCGTCGGGTTCCATGCGGTTCAAAGGGCCGGACAGTCCGTTCAGCAAATATGATTACGCGTCTACACTCTGCGCAAGTTTGTCGTATCTGACGCTTCGTCAGGGCGACGCTGTCGGGCTTTCGATTTCCGGCGGAGGTGAACCGAGATTGATTCCTGCGCGCGCTTCGCTTGCTCATCTGAATGTGCTTCTCAAAGAAATCGAGTCGGTCACTCCTGAAGGTGAAACTGCTCTGTCTGCGAGTGTGGAGTCCGCCGCACATACTTCGAAAAAGCGGAGTCTGTATCTGCTGGTGTCGGACCTTTTTGACGACCAGGAAAAGGTGATGAAGGCGGTCCAGCTCCTGCGTTACAAAAAAAATGAAGTGTGGGTGGTGCACCTTTTGGACCCGGACGAAATTTCGTTTCCATATTCCGGCACTGTGCGGTTCGAGTCCATGGAAAACAGCAGGTTCATTGAAATGGAGACGGGACCTTACCGCGCGGAGTATCAGGCGGCTGTGCGCGAATTTGTGGACAGTTATCGCAGGACTTTGCGCAACTATGGGGTGAAATATCTGTTTTATCCGACTACGGAACCGTTTGACAGGATACTGCGCACACTTTTGTCGCCGGAAAGCGGGGCGCCGGCGGACATGTCTCAGAGCGCGTCGAAATGAGTTTCAGTTTTCTCAACACTGCATTCCTGTGGGCAATTCCGGCATGTTTTTTGCCGGTGCTTCTGCATCTGCTGTTCCGCCGTCCGGCGCGGTCGGTGCAGTACGGTGACTTGCGGTTCCTCGCAAAAGTGTATGAACGGTACCGTCCACGACGGAAACTGCGCGAATGGCTGGTGCTGGCTTTGAGAGTTTTGGCTTTGGCGTGTTTGTTTTTCTTTTTTTCCAGGCCCGTGTTCCATGCGGGGGGCGGAGCGGCTGGAGCGGGCGATTCGCTTTCAATGGTGATACTGCTGGACGCATCGTATTCCATGCAGGGGCGTATTGCGGGGGTGTCGCAGTGGGAACGTGCAGTGCGGCTGGCGGACACTGCGCTGAAATCGCTGCAGGACAAAGACCGGTCCGCGCTGGTGGTTTTTTTCGACCGGATTGAATTTGCCGGCAAACTGACCAACGCGCACCGCGAACTTGCGGACAAACTGCCGGACCTTTCCGCGACATTCCGCACGTCGTCGGTGTTGCCGGCTCTGCAGGCCGCGTATCCCATGCTCAGCAACTCAGGTTCCGCCAACCGAGTGATACTGATTCTTTCCGATATGGTAAAAACCGGATGGACCGGCGGGTCTGCATATGGAGTGAATGCGGGGTCGGTGCCGGCTGTGTGGGCAACGCATATCAGCGGCTACGATCCGTCGGTGCGGATAGTCTGCGCCGGACTGCCTCTGCCGGCGAAAAATGCGGCCATTGAAAGTGTGCGTTTGGTTCCGGACCTTTACAGCGGCACTTTGCGGCTGGAAGCGGACACGGCCAATCTTTCTGATGAACCCATAAGCTCGTATCTCAGCGTCAGTTTTCAGAGCTCGGACGCAGAGTCCGGCGCGCGCAAAACGGAAAGTTCATTTTCACTCGAACCCGGCGAACGCAAGACAGTCGCCATGTCGTGCCCGCTTTTTGACAGCGACTTCTTTACAGGAGAGGCGTTGCTGAATGCGGATGCGCTGACTGTGGACGACCATTTTTATTTTGCCCAGCCGTCGGCTCGCAGGACGCGGGTGCTGTGCGTGGAGGAACCTTCGGGCATTTCCGCGCTTTCCGGTGAATCGTATTACCTCAGACAGGCGTTGACGGCTCCGCCGGCTTTGTTCGATGTAAAGACTGTGTCATATTCGGAACTGAAAAAATCTCAGCTGGCGCAGTATTCGGCAATCGCTCTGATCAATCCCGGCGCAATGGACGACGAGCAATCGCGCGCTGTGAGCGAGTATATGTCTCGAGGCGGAGCGCTGTTTGTGGCGGCGGGAGACCGGACTGCGGCCAACCGTCCGGAATCTCTGTCCAGACTTATCCCGTGCGCGTTCGGTGATGCGCGCCCGGTCTCTCAACTGGCTGTCACTCTGCCTGCAAATATCGAGGAACCGGAATGGGAACCCTTTAAGTCCGATTACGAATGGTCCAAGGTGCGAGTGGACAATTTGGTTCAGCCGATTCTGCGCGACAACGGCGAAGCGTGGATGCTGATGTCGGATGGTACGCCGCTTCTGGTATTTTCCGCGGACCGGAAGACGGCGGTGTGGACGAGTTCCATTGAC
>CAYHWZ010000208.1:0-4966 GCA_964359975.1 uncultured Elusimicrobia bacterium
TAAGAAAAGCGAGCCCGCGAATATCAGTTTTGGGCAGCGGCTGTACTAAAAGTGTTACACGCGCTTTGACTTTGCTCAGCGAATCTAGAAAGCGCAGGCAGGAATCCGTGCTCCATCCTTGATTGGCGTCAATAATGACTTCCTGTACACCGACGGTATTGCAGATATTCTTCACGCGCAGAAGGTCCGCGTCCGGTTCAGAGCCGGTCACTTTGATTTTGAATTTTGTGAATTTGTGAGTGACAAGATTGCGGACCATCCTGACGCAGACAGCCGGCGCAATCGCGGGGATGGTGTAGAAAGTTTCGAGTTTATCCGAGTGCGCGCCGAAATATTGTGCGGCCGAAATATTCTTTGCGCGGCAATAAAGGTCCAGCAGAGCGCACTCCACTGCGGACAGGGCTGTAACCATGCCGCGGAACTTCTTTTTCAGCGAAATTGCAAGCGGTTCCCACTCATCAAACCGGACTCCAAGCAAAGCAGAGCGCGCATCTGAGATAGCGCGGCACATATTGTCCTGCGACGCGTGCGGGATGGCCAACGATGAGGATGCTTCGCCGTAACCGGAAAGATGTTTGCCGCAGTCGATGCGGACCCAGACATTTTTTGTGATTTTCTTTTGGCCGAGCGCAGTGCGGAAAGTCTGTTTAAGCGGCAGGTTGACCGGCAAAACCCGGACGCCGGTGATTTTCACTGACTGAAATAAGTGCCGAAATAAATAATGCGTGTCCCGACAACGGAACCGGATTCGATATCCTTGAGTTCAGCGCCGTACTTTTCCATGAATGTGGTCTTGTGCACCGCTTGTCCGGTTTTGGGCGCTTCGATGAGTGTTTCATCTTCCATGTAAATGGCGACATGCGAGACTTTGCCCGGCTTTTCCTTGTCTGCGCTGAATATGAGGTCTCCCTTTTTAAGTGCAGCGCGGGTAACAGGCGCGGCTTTCATGTACTGTTCGAGCGAATCTCTGGGCAAGTCCATGCCTGCCACGCGGTACGCAAGCTGAACAAGACCAGAACAGTCCACTGCTGTGACCTGCGGGTTCAGTTCCGGAATATTGGCTGAACGTCCGCCCCAAAAATACAGGTCGCCGAGCAGTTCAAGCGCTGAACGCACCACCTTATCGCGCGTAACTGTTTCGGACAAAAATGACTTCGAGGGAGAAATATCGTCTTCTTTTATCCAGGCAGATTTGCCGGATGGTGTGACGATTTTTCTGAAATGCTTTTTCGAAACGCTTGCCCCGGCCAAACGAGTGCCGATGGAAAGACGGTGCAATGGTTTGGATATATCGGGCGAACTTAGAAGTTGGACGCTTTTTCTGCGCACCACAAAATCCTGGTTGGGAAACTTGTCCGTCGGCACTAGCGCGCTCTTGAGCATCCATCCCGGGTAACCTTCCCATACATTATGATGGGAAAATTCCTGCTGTTCGATTGCTTCCACGCGAACCCAATCGCCCTGCAGTTCAATAATGCGCACTTTTTCGCCGTAGAGAAGCTGGGATTCCTGTTTGGGGTCGTAATCATGCGAGGAGGGGAGAGTGCCGGAATCCGACCGCAGGTCCGCCACAGGCACAGTTACCATGGCCCAGTCCGCGTGCGCAACTGTGCCTGCAAAATAAAAACATAACAGCAGGAGAAAGAAGTTTTGACGCTTCATTCTCCTGCTGTGAATGTTATCTTCCGCCCTCGTGCGGAGGGGGAACATGAAACTATTTTTTCAGCGCTTCGTACACTTTGCCGACCATCTGCGGGCCGGGTTTCAAAGTTTTGCCGCCTTTGGTCCATCCGGAAGGACAAACTTCGTCAGTGTGGGTGGAGAGATACACATTGGCTGACATTTTTCTGTTAAGCTCCTCCGCGTTGCGGCCCACGTTGTAAAAGTTGACTTCGGACGAAACCAGTTTGCCGTCCGGGCTGATGATGAACGTGCCGCGCAGCGCAAGTCCCGTGCCTTCGTCATAAACGCCGAACATGCGGGAAACTTTGCCCGTGGCATCCGCGCCCATGGGGTACTGTACATTTTCCAACAACTTTTCCGCGCCTTTCCAGGCCAGGTGCACGAACTTGGTGTCAGTGCTGACGGAGATGACTTCCACGCCATCTTTCTTCATTCCTTCATACTTGGCTGCAAGGTCAGCAAGTTCCGTCGGACAGACGAAAGTGTAGTCCGCGGGATAAAAATAGAGGACAACCCATTTTTTCTCCTTACTCAGCGCTTCCAATGAGACCTTGCCAAAATCATTTTTCTTTGGGTCAAAGATTTCGAGTTCAAAGTTGGGTACCTGCTGGCCGACTCTAAGTGCTTTAATTTCTTCCATTATAGTGAGCTCCTTTGATAGTTTATGTGTGGGACTTATGCGCATATTATCAAAACACGACTTTTTTGTCAAGTATTAGGCGCTTTTGACTTTGTGACATAAATCACAATTGATAGAAACCTGCCGGCGGCTATAATATGGAATATCAGGGCATCTGCAAAATAGCGGTTTGTCAGGAACAGTAATGGAGACTTTGACCTGCGGAAGCATTTCAGCTTGCGCGGGTGTAATTTATTTTAAACTTTTATGAATAAATCAGGTCCGTATAATCTATCGGCGCACACCGTTTCCGGAATCCCCGGGGATGCGATGAAACGCGTGATACAGTTCCAATCGGCTCTGCTGGAACTGTCCAAGATGAGTTTTGAAGATTTTGACAGTTCGCTCGCAAAAATCCTTGAAACAGACGCGCTCTCAATGGGTGTGGGCAGGGTGAGTCTTTGGCAATATGATGATACCAGAAGCGGGATTGTGTGTTCGGACCTTTATATTTTGAGTGAGCACAAACACGACCGCGGGCGCAGACTTGATGCAAAAGATTATCCAATCTATTTTCATTCTCTGGAAAACGAGCTGACGATTGCGGCCAATGACGCGCAGGTTGACTCGCGCACGCGGGAATTCACTGAAAGTTATCTCAAACCGCTCGGAATCGTGTCCATGCTGGATGTGCCGGTGCGTCTGAGGGGAAAAACTGTGGGGATTCTCTGTCACGAACACTGTGGAAAGGAACGGGAATGGACGGATGACGAGAAAAGTTTCAGCTCGTCATTGTCAGAAATCGTTTCACTCTGTCTTGAAAGCAGGGAACGGCGCAAAGCCGAAGAAGCGCTCGAACATTCATACTCGCTACTGCGGGCTACGCTGGATTCCACTACCGACGGTATTCTGGTGGTGGACCGGGCGGAAAAAATCACCGGGCTGAACAAAACATTTTTGAAGATGTGGCGGATTCCCGATGAAGTGATACAGTCCAAAGATGACAGCCGCGCAATCGTGTTTGTATTGGACCAACTGAAAGACCCGGAAAGTTTCAAGAAAAAGATCCGTAAACTTTATGACAGGCCGGAAGAGGAAAGCTATGATATGCTGCAGTTTAAGGACGGACGGATATTTGAACGTTATTCTCAGCCGCAAAGATTGGGCGACAGGATTGTGGGGCGGGTATGGAGTTTCCGTGATGTGACGGAACGCAAGACTATTGAAGATGCTTTGATAAAAAAGTCTCAGGAATTGGCGCAGTACAATGCTGAGCTGGAAGAATATGCCTACGTGGCTTCGCACGATTTGCAGGAACCCCTACGTTCCGTGGCCAGCTATCTGGACCTTTTGAAGAAGAAATATGACGGCAATCTGGATGATGAAGCGCGGCGGTACATTTCGCGCGCAGTTAACGGCGCGGCGCGCATGAAAGCTTTGATCAATGACCTGCTGGAATATTCGCGCGCGGACAAGGCGCCGGCAGAGGTCACACCGGTCAATTCGGCGGAAGCTTTGAAAATCGCGCTGGAAAATCTTAAAGCGGCCATTGAGGAAAGCGGTGCGGTCATCAAATGGGAAAATCTCCCGACGGTAAGATATGCGGGGCCGGATCTGGTGACTATTTTCCAGAATCTGCTGACGAACGCGGTAAAGTTCCGCTCAAAGGAAACGCCGGTGGTAATGGTGGACGCTCGGAAGGAAAACGGCGAGTTGATTTTCAGCGTGATGGACGACGGAATCGGGATTGAACCGCAGTACCAGGAACGGATTTTTCAGGCATTTCAGCGGCTGCATGCACGGAGCAAATACGATGGCACGGGTATAGGTCTTGCCATTACAAAGAAAATAGTGGTGCGCCGGGGCGGACGGATATGGGTGGAATCTGAGCTGGGTCAGGGAGCCAGATTCTGCTTTACCATAAAGGAAGGTGAATCATGACCACACAACCAAATGGAAAACCTCTGGAGATCCTGATTGTCGAGGACAATCCTGACGATGCGGAACTGATTATCGAGGCGATGAAATGCACGCAGATACGATGGCAAAGTACGGTGATTGACGACGGAGCTGAAGCGCTGGAATATCTTTCGCACGTGGGGAAATATCCGGGTGTGAATCGTCCGGACCTCATTATTCTTGATTTGAATCTTCCCAAAAAGGACGGGCGCGAAGTGCTGGCCCAGATAAAGTCCGACAATATGCTCAAGCGTATTCCGGTGGTGGTGCTGACAACTTCAAAATCTGAAAGAGATGTTTTGAGCGCGTACGACGCTCATGCAAACTGTTATATTGTGAAACCGCTGAACCTGGACCAGCTTTTGAACGTGGCCAAATCAATTGAATCGTGGCTGACTGCCATCAAACTTCCGTCGCGTTGATTTCCGCAAGGAACAGGTCCGCGTACTGTTTCAGTTTCCGCTGTCCCACTCCGAAAAGCTGAGAAAATTCTTCCCTCGTACCGGGCTGTTTAAGCGCCATTTCCTTTAATGTACGGTCGCTGAATATTACATAAGCGGGCACGCGTTTGGATTGGGCGAGCTCGCTTCTTTTTTTGCGCAGACGCTGAAACAGATCCATGTCCATACCGCTGAAATCTTCGCTCTGTTTCCGTCGGGCGCGGCGCTCGATTTCTTTGCGTGCGCGGGCTTCGAGCGGACGGGC
>CAYHWZ010000209.1:0-1573 GCA_964359975.1 uncultured Elusimicrobia bacterium
AAACGCAGAAGTTTGCCACAGGGTCTGTGACGCTGGAACTTTACAAAGGCAATGTCACGGTAATTTCGCGCAAGTCCCCCCACTCGCTTTACTGGGAAAAATTGTCCACGTTCGGGTATTCGGGCGAACAGATTTACGACCACAAAGATTCGGAAGGGTTCATCAAATTGTTCGGGCTTCCCCACACGGTGGAATCTTACCTTCGCAAAGGGCGCGCGCGTTGAACGCGGACTTTATCGGCTCCTTTTCATTTGACCAGCGGCTGGCTCCGTATGATATTCGCGGCTCTGTCGCGCATGTGCGGATGCTGGCGAAACAGCACATTATACCGTCGGGCGACGCGAAGAAGATTGTGCGCGGGCTGGAATCCATAGCGCGAGATTTGGCGCACGGTCGGAAACTGCGCGCGGCGGAAGATATTCACTTTGCCATTGAAAGCGAACTGGTACGGAGCATCGGGCTCGTCGGTAAAAAGATGCACACGGCACGGAGCAGGAACGACCAGGTGGCGCTGGATTTGAAGCTGTATGTGATGGACAAGAGCCGCGGGATTATGACGCGTATACGCAAGGCACAGAAAGCTGTGCTTGAATGCGCGGTCAAGAATCGCGGGGCGGTGATGCCAGGGTTTACACATCTGCAGCATGGTCAGCCGGTTTTTTTCGCGCATCATATTTTGGCGTACGGGTGGATGTTGGAACGCGACTATACGCGGTTTGCCGACGGGATGCGGCGCGCGGACGAGTCTCCGCTGGGCGCGTGCGCACTGGCCGGGACTGCGTTCAACATCAATCCGCTGGGGACGGCTAAGGCGCTGGGAATTTCGCGCGTGATGGAAAATTCCATTGACGCGGTGTCGGACCGGGACTTTGTTGCGGAATTTATTTTCAACTGTTCATTGACGATGGTTCACCTTTCGCGGCTGGCGGAAGAGATGGTGGTGTGGTCGAGCGAAGAGTTCGGCTACATAAAACTGGCGGACGCGCTGACGTCGGGTTCGTCCATTATGCCGCAGAAACGGAACCCTGACGCGCTGGAACTTTTGCGCGGGAAAAGTGCGCGCACGATTGGGGGGCTGACTCAGATTTTGTCGCTGCTCAAAGGTCTGCCGCTGGCTTATAACCGCGATTTGCAGGAAGACAAACTGCCGCTGTTTGACGCGGCGGACACGACACTGGCTTCGCTGGAAGTCGCGGGGGTTACGTTCAGCACTTTGCAGATTGACCGCCGTAAAATGGCAGAGTCTTGCAGTAAGGGATTTTTGCTGGCAACTGAACTGGCGGACTATCTGGCGCGCAAGGGGATGCCTTTCCGCGCGGCGCATGCTGTGACAAGACAGATTGTGAACGCGTGCCGGCATGACGCGGCGATCGATGGTAATTTGCAGAATGTTTCCTTATCAATTCTGAAAAAGCACTCGCCGCTTTTTGGGCAGGATGTATTCAAATTTCTTTCCGTAGAGAACAATGCGCGCGCGAAGAATTCGTATGGCGGCACGGGCGAACGCGCGTTGTCCCGCCAAATATCGCAATTCCGAAAAATCATCCGTTGAAATCTGCCGGGTATAAGCCGG
>CAYHWZ010000209.1:1583-4957 GCA_964359975.1 uncultured Elusimicrobia bacterium
GCAGTCTATGCCCGCGAGGCACGCAGACATGGGTGCAGGGCGGATGAGGAACGGCTGGAACAGCTGTTTCGGACGGAGTTTCACAGGTTGGACAAGCTGACTCCGGCTGGGGCGCATGCGTCGCGGCGCGGTGAAAAGGGATGGTGGAAAGAACTCGTACGGCGCGTGTTTGCGGAGAGTGAACCGGTGAGTGATTTTGACGCGTTTTTCGAGGAACTTTACAGTTTGTTTGAGCAGAAAAGGGTGTGGCGCGTTTATCCGGATGTGAGGGTGACGCTCAGGCGGTTGGAGGCGCGCGGAGTGACGATGGGTGTGGTATCTAACTTTGACGCGCGGTTGCATCGGGTAATGGCAGCGACGGGGTTATCCAGGTATTTCAAGTTCGTGCTGGCATCGGCGGAGACCGGGGCGGCGAAACCTGACCCGCGGTTTTTTGAAAAGGCCTTTGGGTGGGGGGGGGTTAATGCTGTTTAGGCGATTAATGTGGGGGATGCGCTGGTGGATGATTTTGAAGGGGCGCGGAATGCGGGGGTTCGGGGTCTGCTTTTGGTGCGCGGGAAATCAGGGGATGAGAAGGCGGGGCGGATTTCGTCGTTGGCGGATGTTGTGGGGATGGTGTAGTAACAGCTGTTTTTTTACGTTTGGCATATTCTGCTTTTGAGAGTGGGTTCGGGAAAACCCGTTTTCACCCCCACCTGACCTCCCCCCTCGAGGGGGAGGAATTATATACAGTCCGCGGGCTTACTGTACTGTCTTTTTGAAGTTGCCTTCCAAAAGTAGTATTATTTATAGCTATGTTCCAGTATAAGAAAAATCAGCTCTATATCGAGAATGTTTCGGCGGAATCTCTGGCTCAAAAGTGGGGGACGCCGCTTTATGTTTACAGCGCTGGACGCCTCCTCAAAAATTTCCATGACTTTGACCAAGCGTTCCGAGCGGTGCCGCACCTTATCTGCTATGCTCTGAAGGCGAACTCCAATCTTTCACTGGCGCGCATATTGAGTCATGAAGGGGCAGGGACGGATATTGTGTCTGCGGGCGAACTTTTCCGCGCGCTGAAAGCCGGGTTTCCCCCCTCGAAAATCGTGTTTTCCGGAGTGGGCAAAACGCGGGACGAGATGCGGGCGGCGATTCAGAAGAAAATACTCATGTTCAATGTGGAGTCGCTGGAAGAGCTCGACACTCTCAACGATGTGGCGCGCTCGATGAAAGCTGTGGCATCGGTGGCTCTGCGCGTGAACCCTGAAGTCGAAGCGGACACACACCATCACATCACTACGGGCACGCCGGAGAACAAGTTCGGCATACGCAAGAAATTTATTTTTGACGCGTACCGTGCGGCAGGACGGATGAAAAATATCCGCGCGCTCGGTCTGCAGGCGCATATCGGGTCACAGATAACGTCGGTGAAACCGTTTGTGCAGTTGGTGAAAACTCTGCTGACGCTGACGGAATCGCTGGCGAACCAGGGCATCAATCTGCGATATCTGGATATCGGGGGCGGGCTGGGTATTACCTACCGCGATGAAAAGCCGCCGTCGCCGTTCGATTTGGCGCGCGCACTGGAACCGCAACTCATCGGGCGGAATATGACCCTACTGTTTGAACCCGGTCGCTTTCTCGTCGGGAATGCTGGGATTTTGCTGACGCGGGTGCTGTACCGGAAACATTACGGGAAGAAGACTTTTTTAATTGTGGATGCGGCGATGAACGAATTGGCGCGGCCTGCGCTTTATGACGCATATCATCATATTGCGCCGGTGAAGCGGGCTCGACGGGCTTCCAAAATCGTGGACATTGTGGGGCCGGTTTGCGAGTCTGGAGACTATTTGGCGCGCGGGCGCAGGATTCCTTTTCCGGAACAAGGTGAACTACTGGCGGTGGAGAACGCGGGCGCGTACGGGTTTGCAATGTCGTCGCAGTACAATTCCCGGCCGCGCGCGGCGGAAGTGATTGTGCATGGTAACAGGCAGATGCTGGCGAGGAAAAGAGAAACTCTTGAGGACTTGATCCGTGGCGAAAAATAACGGGATTCCATTTTACAAGATGACTGGCGGCGGGAACGATTTTGTCATTTTTGACAATCGCAAGGGCATTCTGCCGGACGATTATGCGGGATTGGCGAAAAAACTGTGCGACAGGAAATTTGCCATCGGCGCGGACGGACTGCTGGCAGTGGAAAAATGCGCGGACGCGGATTTCCGCATGATTTATTATAATTCCGACGGAAGCAGGGCTGCGATGTGCGGGAACGGGGCGCGGTGCATTGCCCGGTTTGCGAATCTTTTGAAAGCGGCTCCGTCGAAGATGACTTTTCAGACGGACGCGGGGCTGATCAGCGCGGAAGTGAAAAATAAGACTGTGATCATCGGCATGAGCACGCCGCAGGATATGCGTCTGGATTTTCCCATCAAGATGGAAGAGGATAGGGAACTGAACCTGTCTTTCGTCAATACGGGAGTGCCGCACGCGGTGCTGACAGTGACGGATATTGAAAAGACCGAGGTGCAGGAACTCGGGCGGGCGATCCGGTATCACAAAGAATTTGCTCCTGCGGGGACGAATGTGAATTTTGTGCAGGTGAAAGATAATCACACCTTGATTGTGCGCACGTATGAACGCGGCGTGGAAGGCGAAACTCTGGCGTGCGGGACCGGTGTGACGGCCTCGTCGCTGATTTTTGCGGCGAAGAAAATGGTGGAGTCGCCGGTATCGTGCATTACGCGCGGCGGCGAAACACTGACGATTTTCTTTGAACCGGACGGGGGCGGGTTACCGACGAAAAATGTGCAGTTGGAAGGTCCGGCTGCGGTCTGTTTTAAGGGAACAGTGGAGGTATGAATATGTTCAGCGGGTCTTTTGTAGCGCTGGTAACGCCGTTCCGGAACGGCGAAGTTGACGAGAAGAAACTTTGCGAGTTGGTGGAATTTCATGTTCACAACAAGACTGCAGGGCTGGTGCCATGCGGGTCTACGGGCGAGTCTGCGACGCTCACCCACGAGGAGCATCACCGTGTGGTGGAACTGGTGGTGGAGCAGGCGCGGGGCCGGATTCCGGTGATTGCGGGCGCGGGGTCGAACTCAACGCAGGAAGCGATTTCTTTGACGCGGCATGCGCGGGACTGTGGGGCGGAAGCGGCTCTGGTGATTGTGCCGTATTATAACAAACCAACGCAGGCCGGTATAACAGCGCATTTTTCCGCGGTGGCGGAGAATGTTTCGTTTCCCGTCATTGTTTATAATATTCCCGGACGGACCGGGGTGAACATGCTGCCGTCCACTTTGCTGGCTCTGGCACGGAAATACAAGAATATCGCGGGCGTGAAAGAATCGTCGGGGAATCTGGACCAGGTGAGCGAGATTGCGGTGGGTGTG
>CAYHWZ010000210.1:0-4955 GCA_964359975.1 uncultured Elusimicrobia bacterium
CGATTATCTGGAGAAACCGTTTTCCGGCGAAGACGCGCGTCAGAAAATTCATTCCATTACCAAACATTACCGCGCGCATTCCAGTCCGCATCCTGTGACCGGGCTGCCTGGTCATCCGCAGATGGAAATGGAACTCGCCGCGCGGCTGGGCAAGAATGAATCGTTTTCCACAGTCTGGCTGGATGTCAACCATTTCCGCCCGTACAACGACCATTATGGCACTGAAAAGGGCAACGAGGTCATCCGCATGGTCTGCAAAATGGTGCAGTCTTCAATCAGCACCGTCGGGACAGGCGGCACAAAACCGTTTATCGCGCATATAGACGGCGATGATTTCATTTTGATTGTGCCGGACCATGAAGCGGAACGTGTGCGTCAGGATCTGCGCGCGCGGTTTCAGAAAATGGCTCCGCAATTTTATTCTTCCGACGAACTTAAAAAGGGATTTTTCACCGGAAAGGGACGCGACGAAAAAGAAGGAATTTTTCAGTTGATGAACCTTTCCACAGCCGTGGTGAAAGTGCAGAAGGAAACTTTTGCTCATTACGGCGAGCTGGTCTGTGAAGCGAGCGAACTCCTGCGCCAGGCA
Organism: uncultured Elusimicrobia bacterium; assembly: GCA_964359975.1. Taxonomy (GTDB): domain Bacteria; phylum Elusimicrobiota; class Elusimicrobia; order 2-02-FULL-39-32; family 2-02-FULL-39-32; genus CAYHWZ01. The sequence continues at coordinate 590 of CAYHWZ010000210.1, forward strand.
AAAGTCGGCGCGCAGGATGTGCGTTAACCGGCTTTGCAGAAAGTCCGCGTTCTTTTCTTTGCCGGCCTTCTTGTAATCCTGTCCATATTCCCTCTGCTGGTGAGGGACACTTCGCTGGAATATCTGGTGCGTACGGCCGGGTTCATCGGTCTGTACGTGATACTGGCGCTCGGTCTGAATATTACCATCGGGTTTGCCGGGTTGTTTGACCTGGGGTTTATGGCGTTCTATGCCATAGGCGCGTACACGGCGGCGATTGCGTCAATTCACGGGTGCGGGCTGATACTTTCGACTCTGCTGGCAGTGACGGTTTCGGTCGCGTTCCGTCTTTTGCTCGGTGCGCCGGTACTGCGTTTGCGGGGCGATTATCTGGCGATTGTCACGCTGGGGTTCGGCGAAATCACACGTCTCGTGCTCAATAACTGGGATTCGGTCACCAACGGTCCGAAAGGTCTGCCCAGAGTCGGGGAAACAATCGCGATTCCGGTTTTTCTGGGTGTGGAACTGTCGGAAAATATTCACTATTACTATATGATATGGGCGGCGGTAGGCCTGGCAGTGTTGGTGTCGAGACGGCTGGAGAATTCGCGTATCGGGCGCGCGTGGACTGCGGTGCGCGAAGATGAAACTGCGGCTGAACTTACCGGTGTGCCTGTCACCCGAGTGAAAATGCTGGCGTTTGCAACCAGCGCGCTGTTCGCCGGGCTGGCAGGATCTCTGTTCGCGCATTGGGAAAAATTTGTAACGCCGGAATCATTCACGTTTTGGGAATCGGTGCTGGTGGTGAGCATGATTGTGCTGGGCGTGATGGGGAGCGTGTCCGGCGTGATTGTGGGAGCAGTGCTAATAGCCGGGTTTCCGCAGGCCATGCAGACTGTGCTGGGCAGCGAGTTGGTGCGGTACAGGTACTTGCTGTTTGGATTGGCGCTGATTGTGGTGATTTTGTTCCGTCCTCAGGGACTGATACCATCGAGACGGCGCGCGCTGGAACTTGAGACCGAAGAACCGGAACCGGCTTCCTAACAAATTCATGAACCTGCTTAAAGCTCTCAGCGTGACGAAAAAGTTCGGCGGCCTGTCCGCATTGAGCAACGTGGACCTTGAAATGTCGCAGGGTGAAATCGTCAGTCTCATCGGACCCAACGGCGCCGGCAAGACCACGTTCTTTAATGTATTGACCGGCGTGTCCGCGCTGGACCAGGGCGAAATTCATTTTTCCGGCGAACGCGTGGACGGACGCAAACCGCACTGGATAACAGCGCGCGGCATTGCGCGTACTTTTCAGAATATCCGACTCTTCCCGAACATGACCGCACTTGAAAATGTGATGGTGGGCAGACACTGCCGGTCGCGCAACGAAGTGCTGGACGCGATTTTCCGCACCCGCTCTTTTTATGCCGAAGAGAAAGAGATCGAAACCACTGCTGTGGAACGGCTCGCATTCGTAGGATTGCGCGCGCATGCCAACACGCTGGCCTGTATCCTGCCCTACGGCGAACAGCGTAAACTCGAAATCGCCCGCGCTCTGGCCACTGAACCCCGTCTGCTGCTCCTCGACGAACCGACCGCGGGCATGAATCCCAAAGAAAGCCATGACCTGATGGACCTGATTCTAAAAATCCGGCACGAAGGCGTAAGCATTTTTCTCATTGAACATCAGATGCGGGTGGTGATGGGAATCTCCGACCGCGTGGCAGTGCTGGACCACGGCGTTAAAATCGCTGAAGGCGCGCCGAAAGAAATCCAGCAGAATCCGCTGGTCATCGAAGCGTATCTGGGAGCGCCGCATGCTTGAATGCAAGTCCGTGACCGTGACCTACGGCCGCAGAATCCGCGCGCTTTCGGAAATTTCCCTGCGCGTTGAACCCGGTGAAATCGTCGCGCTCATCGGGGCGAACGGCGCAGGCAAAAGCACTCTGCTCAAAGCCGTGTCCGGTCTCCTGCCCAAAGAGCATGGCGAGATATTGTTCAATAATCAACCCATCCAGGATTTGCCTGCACACCAAATATCGGCTCTCGGGATTGCGCACGTGCCGGAAGGACGCCGCATATTCACCCATCTCACCGTGCAGGAAAATCTGGAAATGGGCGCTTACCTGAAACCCCAAACCAGCGCGGAACAGATGGAAAAAGTTTTTCAATTGTTTCCCGTGCTGAAAGAACGTATGGACCAGTCGGGCGGCACACTGTCCGGCGGTGAACAGCAGATGCTGGCCATTGGCCGCGCCCTGATGTCCCGTCCGAGTCTGCTGATGCTGGACGAACCTTCCATGGGACTTGCGCCTATTATAGTGGAAAAGATTTTTCAGACCATTAAAGAAATCAACGCGCTCGGCGCCACTATTCTGCTCGTGGAACAGAACGCGCATCAGTCCCTGGCCCTGGCGCACCGCAGTTATGTTTTGGAAACCGGCAAAATCGTGCTCGAAGGCAAGGGCGCGGAACTTTTGAAAAATCCGTCTGTACAGGAGGCCTATCTCGGCACATGAACAAAATCCTGCTCATTAAACTCGGCGCACTGGGCGATGTAGTGCGCACCACTTCCATCCTGCGCGCTCTCAAAGGTGAAATCACCTGGGTCACCCTGCCCGTGGCCATGCCGCTGTTGGAAAACAATCCTTTTGTCCACAAAGTGCTGGACATCCGCAAATGCGCGGACAAAAAGTTTCCGGAAACCTTCGACTTGGTGCTCTGCCTGGACGAAGAGCGTCCGGCATGCGAACTGGCAACACGCGTTAAGAAAAAAGAACTGGTCGGCACATACCTGAAAGACGGGCGCACGCTTTACACCGATTCCGCCGCAGAATGGTTCGACATGAGTCTCATCTCACGGTTCGGGCGCGAAGCCGCGGACCGGCGCAAATGGGAAAACCGCAAGGCGTACCAGGAAATCCTGTTCAACATGATAGGGAAAAAGTTCAAGGGCGAAGAATATGTGCTTCCGGTCCAGCCGGCAAAAGAGAAAACCGGGGTGATTGGATTGGAGACTCGTTCTGGAGACCGGTGGGTGGGAAAACGGTGGAAACGCTTTGACGAATTCTGCCGGATTCTCCGCGCAAAACAGATGCCTTACACAAAATTCAAGCAGCATCCCACGCTTCGCGGGTACCTGGACAGCATCAACCAGACCGACCTCGTGGTCACCACGGATTCTCTGGCCCTGCACCTGGCGCTCGGACTGCGGAAAAAAGTGGTGTGCCTGTTCACCATCACCAGCCCGACGGAAATCTATCCCTACAACCGCATGATCCGCGTGGTCAACCCCAAGCTGGAACAGTACTTTTACTCGACAAAAAAGACCATGGCGCCCAGCCAATTCATACTGCCGCAGGACGTTTTCCGCGCAGTAAAAAAACTTGCCACCCGCTGACCCATTTTTTCCCAAAAAACTCTTGACAAGGTTTTCGGCAAGTTGTAGAATGTCTTTACAGCATCTGGTTTGGGGGGTTTTCCGACGAGAACGGGTTTAAAGTACCGCATCGGACTATACAAAAGATGGCACTAAATGGTAGAAGACAACGTTATCTACAGTTTCCACAATAATTATCCACAATTGTTAGTAACTTGTGGATAATTAAATCGAGGTGATTTATGAGCCAAAATATTGAGACAACGCCTGACAACCCGCCGCAGGCCGCGTCTACCCTGTCCAGCGAAGAGATTTGGAACAGCGTTTTCATTGCGCTGAGGTCCCAGGCCAACAGCGAATCGCTGGACTTGTGGCTAAAATCCGTGCGTCCCGTTTCCTGCATCTGGCCCAAGTTCATTGTTGAAGTTCCCAACCGTCTTTTTGCCGAACATATCCAGGAACAGTATAAAAAAAACATAGAGCTCTTTTTGTCAGGTATGGTGGGATTTGAAGTGACACTGGAACTTACAGTGAATCCAGAAATGGAAAGCGCGAATATGGACCCTCTCCCGCTCCCCTCAACTCCGGCGATTGTTCCTGCTCCAGTACTTTCATCCGCGCCGGCAGTTTATAGTCCGTTCAATCCCAAGTACACTTTTGAGACTTTCATCGAAGGCCAGTCTAACCGTTTTGCCAAAGCTGTGGCAGAAGGTATTACCAAAGACCCGGGGCGCAGATTCAATCCGCTCTTCCTATATGGGGGTGTGGGACTGGGCAAGACGCATCTGATGCATGCTATCGGGCATACTATTCTGCAGAATGCTCCCGGGGCCAGAGTTATTTACACTACATCGGAAAAGTTCATCAACGAGTTCATTGATTCTGTGCGTTCGGAACGGCCGGGCGATTTCCGCAGCAAGTACCGCAACCTCGACTGTCTGCTGGTGGACGATATCCAGTTCCTGATGGGTAAAGACCGGTCGGAAGAGGAATTTTTCCATACATTCAACATTCTGT
>CAYHWZ010000211.1:0-4953 GCA_964359975.1 uncultured Elusimicrobia bacterium
CGGACGTGATGTATATGGGGTTGGAACGGTTTCCCTCGTTTGTGACGCGCGATGTGTTCCTGAACCTTCAGCCGTTCATTGACCGCGACAACAAGGAGTTCCGTAAAGAGGATTTTTATCAGAACCTTTTGGAACTGTTTAAAAATAACGGGCAGATTTACGGTATTCCGAAAGATTTCACCACGCTGGCGCTCTATTATAACAAGGATATGTTCAAGAAGGCAGGGGTGGAATTTCCGACGGATAAGTGGACTTGGAATGATTTTCTGGCAGCGGGTAAGAAGCTGACGATTGACGCGGACAAGGACGGGAAATCGGAACAGTTCGGATTTGTGCTGGAAACGTGGATGGGTCAGTGGCTCCCGTGGATGTGGCAGAACGGCGGCGAGATCATGGACAAATCCAACAAGAAATGGCTGTTGGGCGAAGCGGCATACGTGGACAAGAATGCGGTCGCAATGCAGTTTTTTTCGGATTTGATTTGGAAAGAAAAGATTGCGCCCACGCCGGCGATCACCGGAGACTTGGGTTCAAAAGATATGTTCATGACGGGCAAGGTGGGGATGTGCACGTACGGACGCTGGATGTGCATGGACTTTAAGAATATCAAAGGGTTCGACTGGGATGTGGCGGTGCTGCCGAAGGGGAAACAGCGCGCATCGTGTCTGTTCGTGGTGTGTTACTCGATTGCGGCGCAGACCAAACATCCGGAAGCGTCGTGGCAGCTTATCAAGTTCCTGACCGGCGACGAGGGGCAGATTGCGGTGGCTGAGTCCGGGCATGCGATTCCGTCGAGAAAATCCATTGCGAATACAGCGCATTTCCTGGAAGCCAAAGTCATCGGCAAAAAGATCAATGCCAAGGCGTTCCTCGACCAGGTGGGATACGGACGTCCTGTGCCGACTCATCCGAACTGGAACGAGATTAACGAACGGTTGGGGCGCGAGATGGAACTTCTTTTCCTTAATAAGAAAGAGATGACAGCGAAGAAGACAATTGAAAATGTGCAAAAGGATATTGACGAAATTCTGTCCAAGCCGGTTGACTGCGGGGACATGGCGAAGAAGTAAGTCATTGCCGCTCAAGTCATACGTCATACCTGTGAAAACGGGTATCCATGGTCTTAATCTTGTTGCAGATGGATTCCCGCGGTCGCGGGAATGACGATAATGTGGAGTTAGAGTTTCAGCTGATAAAAATTGATAGGAACCCATGACTAAGTTCATTCATCTGGCATTGTTCTCACTCTTTCTTTCCGCGTGCGGCACGCGCGAAAAGTCGGACGCTTTGCGCCTGATGATATGGGGCGACGCGTCGGAACTTTCTGCTGTGCAATCGTTTGTCCGTGGTTTTGAACAGTCGCATCCGGGGACGCAGGTTCGGATATTCTCCGTCAATCCGACGGACTATAACCAGAGTCTGCAGTCGCTTTATCTGAAAAAACAGTCGCCGGACGTGTTCTATGTGTCGCGCGATTGGGCGAGTTTTTACGCGCACCGGGGTATGCTGCAGGACCTTTCCACTTTCATTGACGCCGACCGTGAGTTCGATTTTAATGACTTTTATCCTGCGGTGCGGGACTCGTTCCTTTATAAGGGGCGTCCGTACGCTGTGGCAAAAGATTTTACCACCATGGTGCTTTACTACAACGAGGACTTGTTCAAGAAGGCCGGAGTGGGTTTGCCGAATTCCAAATGGACCTGGTCGGACCTGCGCAGCGCTGCAATGAAACTGACGCGCGATGCGGACAACGATGGCGCGCCGGAACAGTACGGGTTTGCAGTAGATACGTGGCTGGGATGGATGATGCCGTGGATTTGGCAGGCGGGCGGCGATTTTCTCGACGAGAAAGGCGAAAAGGGCGTGGCAGGCGTGACGCCGTACTTTGAACAGAATGTGCGCGCGTTCCAGTTTCTGTATGACTTGATACACAAAGATAAATGCGCGCCGGACGCAAAAGTGGTGGACCAAGTCGGGATTCCGTCGCTGTTCATCGGCGGCAAACTTGCGATGTGCGTGTACGGGCGGTGGGCGTGTCTGAATTTTAAGGAGATACGGGATTTTCGCTGGAACGTGGCGCCTCTGCCGCGCAACAAGAACAAGGCCACTGTGGTGCTGACCGTCGGGTACGGGATTTCAAGCCGCACAAAGAAACCGAACGATGCGTGGGAACTGGTGAAACATTTGACGGGTATTGAAGGGCAGACACAGGTGGCGCAGTCCGGGCTCGCGGTGCCAGCGCGAAAATCTGTGGCGCAGTCGCCGCAATTTTTGAGAGCCCCTTTTCTGCCTGCGTTTGTGGATAACCGTGTGTTTCTTGAAACTATCGGGACTGCGCGGTTTGCACCGTCTCCTCTGGAATGGCCGCAGATGGAAGACGCTTACAATGTGATGACCAACCTGATTTTCCGGCAGAACCGTCCGGTGAACGAATCCGTATCCGAGTTTCAGCGCAAACTCGAGACCATTTTCCACTGAACCTTCAGGCAAAATTCTCCCTCTTCTCCATACTGCTTGTCGCCACGGTCGTGGCCGGCACTACGGGCGCGTTCTATTGGAGCGAGCGCGACCGTCTGAACGCGCAGTTCCAGGAACAGCGTCTCAATGTTATCAAACGTCTGGTGATTGTGAGTCACGACGATATTTTGGCGAACGATCATCTGCCGCTCATCCGATATTTAAGCGAACTTAAAAAAAGCAGTCCGGAAGTGGTCTGGGCCGGGGTGCTGCACGCTGGGGAATATGTGGCGCATACGGAAACGCGCTGGCTCGGCAAAACTCCGGCGGACGAGTTTTCGCTGAAGGCCATTTCCGCGACGGACACTTTGGAGCTGCGGTACAGTCTGGAAGGCAACGATATTTTGGAAGCGGCGGCACCTATCAAGGCGGGTGATTCGAAGATAGGTACGGCGCGGATTGGGTTTTCGCAGGAGACAGTGGCGCGCCAGTTCAATGAAACACTGCGCAAGACAACGGCGCGCATTCTGCAGGTGGCGATAATTGCGCTGGTGTTGGGAATCACGGCTGCAGTGCTTTTGGCGCGGACCATGACACAGCGTATTTCTCAGCTTGTAAAAGGCGCGCGGTCTTTGGCTACGGGAAATTTCAGCGAAAAACTTGAGCTGAAGGGTTCGGACGAAATTCATGAGCTCGCTTCTGAATTCAACACCATGGCGGCACAGCTCAACAAACTGTACAGTCATGTGCAGGAACAGGCGAACCTTCTGTCCAAGGCGAATCTGGAACTGCTGAAACTGGACGCTATCAAGAAAAATTTCTTTTCACTGGTCAGTCACGAATTGCGCGGTCCGCTCTCGACGATAAAGGGGTATGTGTCCATGCTGTTGTCGTCGCAGGGGCTGGAGGAATGGTCACGCCAGGAACGGCAGATAAAGATTATCCGCGAAGAGACCGACCGCATTGCCAAGATGATAAACGAGTTCATGGACCTGTCGAGGATAGAGGCGGGAACATTCCAGATTGAAAAACGCGCGGTGGATCCGAGGGTGCTGGTGAGTTTTGTGTCGGACCGGATGGAACCGGAAGCGGAGAACAACGGCGTGCGGTTCACCTGGGAAGTGGTGGAACCTGTGCCGGAATTCAGCGGAGACCCGGAACGGATTTCGCAGGTGCTGATCAACCTGGTGACGAACTCGCTCAAATTTACGCCCAACGGCGGCGCGATTCATCTTGAAGTGCGGCAAATTTCCAGAGGCCGTCGCGCCGACGATACGGACCAGGTTCAGTTTCAAATAAAGGACACGGGTAAGGGGATTTTGCCGGAGCTTTTGGACAAAGTGTTCGAGCGTTATTATCAGGTTGAAGGTGAACACAAGAAAAAAGGTCTGGGACTCGGATTGGCATTTGCGAAAGAAGTGATTGAACGTCACGAAGGCAAAATCTGGGCCAGTTCCGACGGGCTGAACAAAGGCGCGATTTTCACTTTCACGATTCCGGTCGGGTAGATGACGGACGAGATATATTTTGTTGTTTAATGCATTGCCAGCCATATCAGTTCAAATATCACCCCCACCTTCATCCTCCCCCCTCGAGGGGGAGGAAAGAGGAGGGGGGCAAGAAATAGAAATCTCTAACAAGTCTTATCGTTTAACAACGCCGTCTCAATTGAACACAAATATGTTTGACTAATCAGTCAATCTTTCACATAATATAGCACTACCCATGAAACGAATTCCCTATTGTCTGGCTTTTGCCATTGCGCTTTTTGCCGCTCTGTTTTCCGCATGCGCGAGACATGAAGAAGTTCATTCCGGGAAACTCCGCGTGGGGCTTGTGTTTGACGTGGGCGGGCGCGGGGACAAATCTTTCAATGATTCGGCGTACGCAGGCGTGGAGCGCGCGGCCAAAGATATGGACATTGAGTTCGATTATATCGAACCTGGCGAAGGTGCGGACCGCGAATCTGCGCTCCGTCAGATGGCGTCCAGCCGCGATGGGCTTATTGTCGGTGTCGGCTTTTTGTTTACCGATGACGTCAACCGTGTGGCGCTCGATTTCCCGGACAAAAAATTTGCCTGCGTGGACTATGCGGTGAACCCGTCCCAACCCATCCCGGACAATGTCGTGGCTCTGAAGTTCCGCGAACAGGAAGGCAGTTTCCTCGTCGGAGCCATCGCGGGACTGGTGACCAAGACCAATGCGGTGGGATTTGTCGGCGGCATGGACATACCTCTCATCCAAAAATTTGAGTCCGGATACGCCGCGGGCGTGAAAGCTGTGAATCCGTCATGCAAAGTGGTGGCGGGTTATGCGGGTGTGACCGGCGAAGCGTTCAAAAATCCGGCCAAAGGCAAGGCCATGGCGCTGTCGCAGATCAATCAGGGCGCGGATGTGATTTTTCACGCGTCGGGTTCCACAGGGCTCGGCGTATTTGAAGCGTCGCGCGAAAAAAACACTCTGGCTATCGGCGTGGACGCGGACCAGTATCAGGAA
>CAYHWZ010000212.1:0-4920 GCA_964359975.1 uncultured Elusimicrobia bacterium
GTCAATGAGATACGCGCGCACGCCTTTCACCTGCGACACTTCCGCCAGACGCTTTGAGTTGGACGAGTTCTCTGAACCTATCACGAGTATCAAGTCCGCCTGATTGGTGATTTCCTTGACAGCTGTCTGCCGATTGGTGGTGGCATAGCAGATGTCTTCTTTGGGAGGAAAAACAACTTTGGGAAATTTTTTCTTGATGGCTTCGATGGTCTCGCCCGTATCGTCGAGCGAAAGCGTGGTCTGAGTAATGACCGCCACTTTGTCAGGGTCGGACACATTCAGCTTTTCCACGTCGCCGGGATTGTCCACGAGCACGATCTTGTCCGGCGCTTCGCCCATGGTGCCGACCACTTCGTCATGTCCCTGGTGTCCGACGAGCAGAATAGTATAGCCCTGCTTGGCAAAAAGAATCGCTTCCATGTGCACTTTGGTCACGAGCGGGCAGGTGGCGTCGATGACTTTCAGATTTTTGGTGCGGGTCTGCTCGCGGATTTCCGGCGACACGCCGTGTGCGGAAAAAATCAGCACTGCGCCGGGCGGCACTTCGGAGACTGAATCCACAAACACTGCTCCGCGGCTGCCCAGGTCTTTTACAACATAGCTGTTGTGCACGATTTCATGGTAAACGTAGACCGGACGGGGATAGATTTTGAGCGCAATCTCGACGATTTCAATGGCGCGTTCAACGCCGGCGCAGAAACCGCGCGGTTTGGCCAGCACCAGCCGGCCGGGTTTGTTCATGGCGGAGACATTTGACATATCCATATTTTATCAAATGAAAACCCGGCAATCAACTTGACGAAACGCGAAAAAATATTCATAATCTAGTTATGCCGAAGAGAGAGCATGAAATTTATTTCACGCTGGAGGAAGTGAACGCGCTGGTGCCTCAGCTGGAATCGCATCTCCAGCACTTCTGGAGTTTCCGGCAGAACGCGCAGAACATTTTAGAAGAGATCCAGCGCGCGCGCAAAAAGAATTTGAATCCCATGCCGGACGAAATCGCGCATATTCAGCTCCGTCAGTCACAGGCGCACTTTTTGATTGAGCAGGGCAACAAGGAACTGGAAGCAGTGATGGAACTGGGCGGGGTAATAAAGGATCATGATTTGGGGTTGGTGGATTTCCCGCACATGCAGGATTTTGAAGAGCAGGAAGTGTACCTCTGCTGGAAATACGGGGAAAAGAAGGTCCGGTTCTGGCACAGGATTGACGAGGGATACAATTCGCGCAAACCCGTGCTGAAACGGGTGCACCACTGATTTAAGCCGGAATATAACGATAGATGCGGGTGTAGTTCACTGGTAGAACGCGACCTTGCCAAGGTTGAGGAGAGGGTTCGATTCCCTTCACCCGCTCCAGTTTTTCAGGTCTTTTTATGAGCAAAATACTGGTTGTTGATGACGAGAAGGAAATCATTGCATTTCTGGACACTGTGCTGAGCCGGGCCGGGCACACGGTTGTCGCAGCTATGGACGGGGTTCAGGCTGTCCAGCAGGCCATGAAAGAAAAACCGGACCTCATGATTCTCGATGTCATGATGCCGGCAGGATCCGGAATCACTGTCTACACCCGCCTCAAACAATCTTTTCTGACGCAGAGAATTCCCGTCATATTTCTCACCGCCATGCAGACGGAAAATGCCCGCGGGAAACTGCCGGCAAATGATACGTCCACCATCCTCGCAAAACCTTGCGACCCGGCCGAACTGATCGCAGCCGTTAATAACGCGCTGTTACCATCCTAGTTTTACGAATTCATAACAAACTGTAGTTGCCAGGCAGAACAGGGGCTGGCTTTTTCTGCGGGATTTTATAGAATATAGTCACTATGAAAATGATGGCGTATACGGATTCTGAAATTCAGGACCGTCTCAAGGAACTGCCCGGATGGAAAGCGGAAGATAAAGCGCTGGTCCGCATGCAGACGTTTCCCGAATATCTCGACGCGCTGGAATTCGTCAACCGTGTGGGCAAAAATGCGGAAGAACAGAACCATCATCCGGACATGTTCATGAACTATAAGCGTGTGACGGTACGGTACTGGACGCACAAGGCCAACGGTATCACGGAACTCGATTTCAAGCTGGCTCACATGGTTGAAAAAATCCTGCAGGAAGTTTATAAACCGCGCGCATCATGAAATCCCGTCCGCTGGCGCAGACAGGCATCAAAGTTTCCGACATCTGTCTCGGCACCATGCAGTTCCGCTGGACAACGACCGAGGAAGAATCGCACCGGGTGATGGACTATTTTTTTGAGCAGGGCGGCAATTTTATTGACACGGCGGACATGTACACGCAGTGGGCCAAAGGGTTGAAGGGGGGCGAAGCTGAATCCATTATAGGCGACTGGATGAAGAAGAAAAAGAACCGCTCCAAAGTGGTGGTCGCGACCAAAACGCGGTGCCGCATGTGGAAAGGCGCGGACGGTGAGGGTTTGAGCCGGTCTCACATTATCCGCGCGTGCGACGAAAGTCTGCAGCGGCTGAAGACGGATTACATTGACCTGTATCAGACGCATTGGCCGGACCCGAAAACTCCGATTGAAGAAACGCTCTCCGCTTTCCAGTCGCTCATCAAGCAGGGCAAGGTGCGGCACCTGGGATGTTCAAACTATTCCGACAAAGAAATGGAAGACGCTTTTGCCGCGGGTGAAAAAGCCGGAGCGCAGTTCATTTGCGTCCAGCCGAGGTACAATATTATCTGCCGGTTTGAATTTGAGGCCAAAATACTGCCGACTGTGCTGGCGAAAAAAATGGCTGTAATCCCGTACAGTCCGCTGGAAGGCGGGCTCCTGACCGGGAAATACCGACGGGGAGAGCCGCTGCCGGAAAGCGCGCGCGCAAAGGGCGTTAAAGAAAAAATGACGGACAGGAACATGGACGTGGTGGAAACTCTGGAAAAAATGGGCAAATCATACGGCAAGTCCATGACGCAGATGGCGCTGGGATGGCTGCTCAGTCACGAATGGATGACCTCGCCTATCATCGGCGCCAACACGCCGGACCAGCTGAAAGATATCCTCGGCGCAACGGGTTTTGTCCTTGACGCAAGCGACAAGAAAAAACTGGATGAACTGAGCCGCGGTCTTTGAACAGCAAGTATTGTTCGCACTGCAAAAAACTGATTTCGCGCGGCACACGGTATTTTAACAAACTTTCGTCAGTTTCTGTTTCGGACCTGATTGAGATCACCGATCCCGACGACAGCGCCGCGCTGAAGAAAGAAGTCACCCGCCTGACACGTTCCACGGACACAACAAAAAGCGAACAGCAGTTGATGGACGAAATCTTCGTCGATATGACGTTCGATCTGTGCGGCGTGTGCAGGGACAAGTTTGTCGCCTATGCGCGCAATTTCACAGGACACGGACAAAAACATTGAATATTTTTCAGGCGTTCATTCTGGGCGTTGTTGAGGGAATAACGGAATTCATCCCGGTATCGTCCACCGGACATTTGATTCTCACCGGTCAGATACTGGGCGTAACGGGCGAAGTTGCGTCGGCGTTTGAGATTTTTATTCAGCTCGGCGCAATTCTGGCCGTGGTGTTTTTGTATAGACAATCATTTTTGGACCTGTTCAAGTTTGAGCGGAAAGAAGGGTTTGCCGGGTGGAACGGGTTGATACTGCTGGCGCTCACTACATTGCCTGCGCTGGTGTTTGGCGCGGGTCTGCACGGGTTCATCAAGCATCATCTGTTCAATGCGCATACTGTTGCCGCTGGTCTGGCCGCGGGGGGGATTGCGATTATTCTGCTGGAGAAATTGCTGCCCGCGGGGAACAGGGACGGGTTGGGCAGTATCACGCGGCGGGATGCGCTGTTTATCGGACTGTTCCAATGTCTGGCTTTGTGGCCAGGAGTGTCGAGATCGGCGGCCACTATTCTGGGCGCGATGGCGCTGGGTATCACACGGAAAACATCGGCGGAGTATTCATTTTTTGCCGCGGTGCCGGTCATGTTCGCCGCCACTGCATTTGATTTGCTGAAGAGCAGGGAATATCTGCATCCGTCGGACATCGCGGTTTTTGCCGTAGGGTTTGTGACGGCATTTGTGTCCGCGTACGCGGCTGTGCGGATTTTTCTGCGGCTGGTGCAGAACCGTTCGCTGGCAGGATTCGGCTGGTACCGGATAGCGGCGGCGCTGGCTGTGACGGCGATGATGAAATGACGCTGTCAGCGATTCAGAAAAATGTGATCGCGTGCAGAAAATGTCCGCGCCTCGTCAAATATATCGCTGGCATACGGGAAAAGTATCCGTCGTACTGGTGCAAGCCGGTGCCGGGATTCGGCGATGAAAATGCGCGCATTATGCTGTTGGGACTGGCGCCGGGACGGTTCGGCTCGAACCGCACGGGACGGATGTTCACAGGCGACGCTTCGGGCAAGTTTCTGTTCAAAGCCCTGCATACGATGGGGTGGTGCAACAAGTCTGAGGCAGCGGGCGTGGACGACGGGCTGAAGCTTAAAGATGTGTTCATCACGGCCGCTGTACGGTGCGCGCCGCCCCAGAACAAGCCGCGTCCGGACGAAATCCGCCGGTGTCTGCCTTTTGTCCGGCAGGAAATCGCAGCCATGCCGCGCTTGAAAGTGGTGATTGCGCTCGGCAAAATCGCGCATGACGCTTATTTAAAAATCGTCGGCGAACCGCTTTCAAAGTACCCGTTTTCGCACGGAGCAGTGCATCACATGGGGGACCATCCCGTGCTTGCGGACGTATATCATCCCAGCAGGCAAAATACACAGACCGGGCGGCTGACCATGGAGATGTTTCTGTCCGGTCTTAAAAAGGCCGCACAGGCAGGCCAAATTTTGTTATAATAAAAACATTCTGTGAAACCTCAATCCGGACGGTCTGCCGACCTGCGCAAGAAAACTTCTTTACTGGAAGAAGAGGTCCGGCGTCTGCGCGAAGAAC
>CAYHWZ010000213.1:0-4864 GCA_964359975.1 uncultured Elusimicrobia bacterium
TTGTCTGGCGTTGGATACTGGACGGTCATTTCGGGATACTGAACCGTTTCTTGAAAGCCGTGGGACTCGAAGAATATGCACTCGCCTGGCTTTCGGATCCCACCACGGCGCTTGGATGCGTTACGCTTGTGATCTGCTGGCAGGGATTCGGAAATGCTTTTCTTTTGTTCCTTGCGGGGCTGCAGGGCATTTCCAAAAGTTTCTACGAGGCCGCGGAAATAGACGGAGCCAACGAGTACCAGAAATTCAAGATAGTGACATTGCCTCTGCTTGCGTCAACGACCAAGATTGTATCCATACTCACAGTGCTGGGCACCATGCAGGCGTTCGGCATTATCCTGGTGATGACGTCGGGCGGACCCGGGTTCCACACGGAAGTTCCGGTCCTGCGCATATTCAAAGAGGCATTTGAATCCTACAATTTCGGCTACGCCACAGCCATGTCCGCGGTACTGGGCGGCATACTCACCACGCTTTCATTCCTCCAATACAAACTGATACGGAGGCAAAACTGATGAAAAAAAATTACAGCTCGTTCTTTATCCATGCGTTCCTGCTTATTGTGGTGGCGATCAACATCTTTCCCATCCTTTGGATGCTGGTCACATCGCTGAAATCGCAGGAGGAAATATTCACCGGCGGCAATTTTTTCCCGACGACGTGGCATTGGGAAAACTACGCCTATGCCTGGGTGAAGGGAAACTTCAATGTCTATTTTCTGAACAGTCTTATTTACTCGGCCTGCACTTTGGCAGGAGTGGTGCTGTTTTCCTCAATGGCCGCGTACGCTTTTGCCCAGACGGATTTTCCCGGCGCGAAAGTGCTGTTCTATTTCTTCGTGGCGTCCATGATGGTGCCGATACCCGGCGCGTTCATTCCCTTGTACGTACTGCTCATCAAACTGAATCTGGCAAACACCATGACAGGTCTCATACTGCCCTACATCAACAGCGGCCTGGCGCTCGGCATCTTTATTCTCAAGGGCTTTTTCGAGGAGATTCCGAAGGAAATACAGGAAGCGGCCAAGATTGACGGGTGCGGCGTCATCCGGATATACTGGGACATCTATCTCCCTTTGGCAAGACCTGCGCTCATGACGGTCTGCATCTTTACCGCGCTCAATGTGTGGAACGAAATCATCCTCGCCATGGTCATCATCAACGACCCCAACCTGATGCCGATACAAAGAGGCGTGCTGGAATTCCAGGGTCAGCACTTAACGAACTATGCCTATCTCATGGCCGCGCTCACTATCTCGACCATCCCGATACTTGTGATTTATTTCCTGATGCAGAAACATATCATCAAGGGACTTGCGGAAGGAGCGCTGAAAGAATGACCGCAAAGAAACTGCGCTGCGTTTTCGCGCACTATTTCGCATGGTTCTCAAATCCGGAGAACAGCTCCGAGTGGCACCATTGGGAATGGAACGGCGAAGGTACGCGTCATTCGCCCGTCAATTTCACTGCGCCCGGACGGCGCGACATTGCCACAGTACAGTATCCTCTGCTCGGACCGTACGATTCCTCTTCTGACGATATCATAAGGAGTCATGTCCGTCAGGCAGGCGGCGCTCTTATTGACGCCTTCTGCGTGGACTGGTACGGGCCGGCCTCCCAAATGTCTCACGAGCGGGACAAGATCATAGATATGAATTTCCGCAAGATTCTAAAAGTCAGCAGGACAGAATCGTTCTCCGCGTGCATCTGTTATGAAGAAAAAATATTGACGCACGCCAAACTGCCGGACAACACCGCTGCGTGTATCGATACCGGCCGCCGTCATTTCAAATATATCGCGGACAACTATTTCCCGGACCCGGCCTACTGGCGGATCAACGGCAGACCTGTCATCGTTATTTGGGGAAACCATTCACTTTCCGCGGATGCGTGGCGCGCTATTCTTGAACCTGTGAAACCGTTCCGCCCGATGGTTCTTTATTCCTATCATTTCCCGCTCCAGAACAGTCTGCTGGAATCTTCCGGTTTGATAGACGGCTTCTATCCGTGGATGGAAATCAAGGATGTTGAAGGACAGCGCAGTGATTTGGAAAAATACTATTCCATCGCGCAGGATTCCGTTAAGGCCGGCAGATCCAAACATCTTTGCGCAGGTGTATGGCCTGGTTTCAATGATTCCGGCGTCAGCGGGTGGGGCAGAGGAGCGCGGATAATTCATGACCCGCATGACAAAGTGTACGACCTGACATGGGAGCTCGCCCTCCGGCACAATCCTGAAATCGTGTCCATCGCCACATGGAACGACTGGAACGAAGGGTCTGTGATTGAGCCGAGTGTTGAACAGGGAACCGGACGCCTGGACCAGACACGGGAATTCATCCGCCGGTTCAAACAGATGAACAGAACAGCGCGGCGCAATTCACGCGCGGTCAACGCGGCGCGGTCATGACCGCTGTAAACAAGGGAGTTCATTTCGGCACCGACGGTTGGCGCGGAATTATTGCCGCGGATTACACTGTTGAAAATGTGCGGCGAGCCGCGGATGCCCTGGCCAGAACATTTCCGCCTAAACGCGGTACGCGCCCCACGGTCTATGTCGGGTACGACCACCGGTTTCTTGCAGAGAATTTCGCGTACACGGCCGCCGATGTCCTGCGTCAGCGCGGGTTTCAGGCAAAGCCGCTGTCGGAAGCCGTGTCCTCGCCGTTCATTTCATATTTGACGAACCGGCGTAAGTGTCCGTTCGGCGTGATGATCACGGCCTCTCACAATCCCGCGCACTATCTGGGTTTCAAAGTCAAAGCGTCCTACGGAGGATCCATATCCGAGGAAACAGCCAAACGCATCGAGTCCAATGTCCGTCAACATGAAGCGGCCGCAGCGTCATTTTCAGACAGCGCCGAAATTTACGACCCGCGCAGTGAATTTGAAACATACTTTAAGTATCTTAAATCGCACGTGGATGTCCGGTTCTTCAAAAAAGCAGGTCTGCACGCCGTGGTGGATTCCATGTACGGGCCGGGCGGCAAATTTGTGGAAAGATTCCTGAGAACAATCCCGAACAGACTAAATGTGAAAATTATTCATAACAGCCGCGACGCGCATTTCGGCGGCCTTCATCCCGAACCCATCGAACCGTACCTCGGCGGACTGAAGAGCGAGGTAAAAAAATCGCGGGCTGCCTTTGGATTCGCTCTCGACGGCGACGCCGACCGTCTTGGAGCTGTGGACGAACACGGCAGATATCTCACACCGCACCAGATTTTTGCGATGTTGCTCTACTATTTGGTAACGGTCAAGAAACTGCGCGGCAAAGTGGTGCAGGCGCTTTCACTGGGCTATCTGTCCGAACGCATTGCGCGCGATCACGGTCTCCCGTTTGAAGAAGTTTCCGTAGGGTTCAAATATGTTGCGGAAAAACTCATGACCGACGACGTGCTGATCGGCGGCGAAGAGTCCGGAGGTTTTGCGTTTGGCAAGACACGGTCCGATACGCAGCGCGGATCCATTTTGCCGGAACGCGACGGAGTGCTGTCCATGCTGATGTTCCTTGAAATGCGGCTGGCCACTGGCAAGTCCATCAGTTCGTTCCTTGCCGAAATCCAATCAAAGTACGGACGCTCCTGCTATCAGCGCAAAGATGTGGTCTTGTCACAGCCGGTCGGGGACAAATCCCGCTTTGCAAATAAGATTGCGGAAAATTTCCCTTCAAAATGGCTCGGACAAAAAGTGAAGGAAATCCGCACGTTCGACGGAGTAAAAGTGATTCTCGAGAGCGGCGCATGGATGCTGGTCCGGCCCAGCGGCACAGAACCTCTGATGAGACTGTATACCGAATTTCCGGATGATTTGTCCGCGAAAAAATCGCTCGCCGGACTCGCGGAATTCGTACTGCGCCGGTAGAATCTCCGGGAGAATATAATGCGCTTGGAAACCCGTTCATGGATTGAGAATGCGATGAAAATGGCGCTCAAAATATCATCCTATTTGCTGGCCCTCATCATACCCGTGCTCATGCTGAAACATTCCTCCGCAGCCATGAGCTATCTGCTGTGTTATCCTTTGTTCGCAGTTCCCATCCTGGTGCTGGCATTCGTAAGCGGACTGTTCAGCGCCGTAGCGCTCATCATATATGCGGCCATCGTGGGGATCTGCGGATTTTTGTTCACCATGACAAGATTCCACACAGGAGCGCCGGTTCTCTTTGCGGCGGAAATCCTTTGGATATGGACTCTGTTCTGGTTCATCGAAAGACTGACGGAAAAAAAGGAACTTGCAATCCACCGGCTCGATGAGGAATTGGAACAGATTGAACTTAAAACCGGATCGTTTCAGCAGCAGATAAAAGATTGCAGCGCTTTTTCAGTCTCTCTGGACGCACGGCTTGCAAGTTATTCGCAGCTGCACGAGTTCACGGGGAACCTGACTTCGCTCCTCAAACTCCGTGAAATTCAGCGGAGTGTGGAAGTCTTTTTCGCCCAGCTTTTCGGCAGGGACAATCCTGTCAGTGTACAGTGGGAACTGCTGGACGAGCAGGGGACCTCGGGTGGACATGAACTGCAGAGTGTAACGGATGTTTTCCGCCGACAGCGTATGCCGCTGCTGGTCAAAGATACTGCAGCCGATAGACGGTTTGAAAACCTCTCCGGACGCTTCACCGCGTTTATGGCGTGCCCGATGGAAATGGGAAGCGCTCTCCTCGGGACATTGCTGGTGGGTTCTCCGGCGAGACGCACATGGAACGAAGACGATTTGCGGTTCATTTACAATATATCACATATCGTGTCCGTGGCAGTTTCCAATTCATTGCTCTACGAAAAGGTGGAACAGCTCGCGGAGAAAGATTCACTCACCGGTCTTTTTGTGCGTTACCGTTTTGATGAACGCGCCGACGAACTGTTCGC
>CAYHWZ010000214.1:0-4850 GCA_964359975.1 uncultured Elusimicrobia bacterium
GGACGGACCGGATGGGGCGGCCGGCTTTTTTTAAGATTATGTATTTTGTGCGGTACACTGCAGGACGGGAACCGGAAGGGTATATGGTTTCTTGCGCCACGCCGGACGACAAATATTTGGAGTATCTGGTGGACATTGAACGGATTATGAAAGGTTTCCGCATTAAGGCGGCCGATGCAAAACCAAAATAGCGGGCAGGGTGATTTTAGCGACCTTACGGTCATACTGCCGACTTTAAACGAGGCGCTGACTGTGGGCGGGATGATTGACGAGCTTTGCAGGCAGTATGCGGAATGCAGGATCATTGTGTCTGATGACGGGTCGTCGGACGGGACAAGGGAAACTGTTTTGAAGATGAACAGGGGAAATGTTTTTTTGATGGACCGGCGGAACGCGGCGGAACATGGGTTGACTGCGAGTGTGCTGGACGGGATAAGCGCGGTAAAGACGGATTTTTTTGTGGTGATGGATTCGGATGGTCAGCATCCGACGGACAAGATCGGGGAAATATGCGCGCAGCTGCGCGGGGGTGCGGACCTGGTTTTGCCGAGGCGCGTGTCAGTGGAAAAGGAGTGGGGACTGTTCCGCAGAGTTTTATCCGGGACAGGGACGTGGATGGGGCGGCTTGCGCTTTTGGCGCGGGGCAGGAACTATTTCAGGTGCGATGTGCTCAGCGGTTTCTTTGGGTGCAGGACGGAGTTTTGGCGGAAGTGCGGGTCGGAAGAATTTAAGAGAGAGAGGTTCCGGTTGCGGGGGTATAAAGTGCTGCTGGATTTTTTAAAGTATGCTCCGAGAGGGACGCGCGCGGGGGAGGTTCCGTACCGGTTCAATCTGCGGCGCGCGGGGGAAACGAAAATCAATATTAAGATTCATTGGGAGTTTATTAAGAGTTGTTTGATGCCGTAGTTGCAGCAAACTTGGTGAGGGATTTATTCTTGCAGAGTTTTCGTGTGGCGTGACTATCTTCACCCCCACCTGACCTCCCCCGTCCCTCCTCTTCGGCGGGCAAGCAAGGGGGAGGAATATAAAATCAGAGTTCTTCGAAGTGGGTTAACTGGCGGAACTGTTTGTACCGGTTCAGGATTTCGCGGTATTTCAAAGTTTTCAGACGCTCAAGTGAAAAGGCCTCCACGTCGAAGGATGCGATTACGCTGCCGAGAATAACGGCTTTGCGCAAGTGTGTATGATTCAGATTCATAGTCTTGGATAAATATCCCATAAACCCTCCCGCAAAAGTGTCGCCTGCGCCGGTCGGATCAAAGACGGATTCGAGCGGATATGCGGGCGCTGCAAACATTCCTTCGCGTGTGAACAGAATCACTCCGTATTCGCCGCGTTTGATGACCAGGATTTTCGGACCCATTTTGTGTATGGCGCGCGCGGCTTTTAAAAGGTTGGTTTCTTTGGAGAGCTGACGCGCTTCGCCGTCGTTAATAATAAGGATATCCACAAGTTTGAGGGTTTTGAGTAGGGCTGCGCGTTTGCCGGAAATACAGAAGTTCATCGTATCGCAGGCCACGATTTTAGGTTTCTTGACCTGTTTCAGCACTTCGCGCTGGAGGTCCGGGTCAATGTTCGCCAGAAAGACCACTTCGCTGTCGCGGTAACTGTCGGGCAATTTGGGCTGGAAACTTTGGAAGACGTTCAGCTGAGTGTCGAGAGTTTTGGCTTCATTCAGCGCAAAAGAGTATTCGCCTTTCCAGCGGAAAGTCCTGCCGTCGGCATACTCCAGTCCGTCCACGTTGATTTTGCGGCTTTTGAGAAACTCAATATGTTTTTTCGGGAAATCTTTGCCCACGACTGCGACGAGCGATACGTCGGTGAAAAAGCTGGCCGCTGTGGAAAAGTAGGTGGCTGACCCTCCCAACACGTCGTCCGCCTGTCCGAAAGGTGTTTTTACCGAGTCAAATGCGACTGAACCGACCACGACTAAACTCATATGTGCCTCCTTAAAATATCAAATCTGCGTCAAAAAAGAATACCATAATACTCCGGCGACTGCAAGAACTGAACGCATGGATTTGGAAGATTAAAAGTGCTAAACTAAAATGAATTCTTATGATTAGCGACAGACAATTCAAGATTCTTCTGATTGAGGACAATCCTGCAGACGTTCTGCTGCTGAAAGAATCGATGATTGACGCACAGTTTGATTTCAATATGCAGAACGTGAGTTCGCTTTCCACGGGACTTGCGTATCTGGAAGAACATAAGGTTGATATCGTGTTGCTGGACTTGTCGCTGCCGGACAGCAGAGGTCTTGAAGGTTTGACGAAGATACAGCAGTTGACGCCGGGCGTGCCGGTAGTGATTTTGACCGGTCTCGACGATGAACGGGTTGCGGAACTGGCGGTGATAAAGGGTGCGCAGGATTACCTGATAAAGGCGCGCGTAGGTGTGTCCGCAATCCTTAGAGTGATACGGTACTCGATTGACCGCGCCAGATTGATGGACGAAATCCGTTCGCTGGCGCTGATTGATGAACTGACGCAAGTGTACAACCGGCGGGGATTTTTGACGCTGGGCCAGCATCAGCTCAGAGTGGCCAGCCGCAGCAAAACGTTTATGACCTTGCTTTTCGCGGACGTGGATGATTTGAAAGTGATCAATGATAATTTGGGCCACCAGGAAGGCGACAGGGCGCTGATTGAGACGGTGAATATTTTGAAGACGACTTTCCGCAATTCGGACATTATTGCCCGGCTCGGAGGGGACGAGTTTGCAATTCTGTTGACGGGACCGAACAGCGCTATCGGAAATGTTTTTGTTTCACGCGTGCGCAGTTTTGTGGAAAAGCAGATAGAAGCGCGCGGGTTTTCGTACAAGCTGTCCGTGAGTTTCGGTATGGCGGAGTACGACCCTGAGCACCCGATATCAATAGAGGAACTTGTCAGTAAAGGCGATAAGTCAATGTACAAGCAGAAACGGGGAAAAAAATAGTTTTCAGCCGGAGGTGAAATGTGGAAATAAAATGGACGCGCAAGTATACTATCAACGGAAAGGAATATAAGTCTCTTGACGAAGTGCCGGAAGACCTGCGGAAACTCGTGCAGGGCGTACCCGAGCAGAAACCCGGATTCAGTTTTAATCTGAATTTGACTATTGACGGCAAGAAACGCAAGAGCTTGGAGGAAATGACGCCGGAAGAGCGTAAGATTTTGGAAGATAAGAATCTGAACAGTGTTCAGGAGATTTTGGCCGGCAGGGACCATGGAAAAGGGATACCGGGCGCTGACAATCTTGAAATTATACGCAGTGAATCGTCCGGCAGATGGTGGTTTATCGTCGGGTTCCTGACAATGGCTGGTTTGCTGGTGTACTGGTTTGTTCGATGAAACGTCCGGAAAATGAGGGATACAACTCAAATGACTGCTGAACTGAATCCGGCTGATTTGCGCGTGTCGCAGTTGTTTCAGGATTTAAGCGATTCGGATTTAGGCAAGGTGATGCAGTTTTCATCGGTGAAGGAATATCCCGCGCAGACACTGGTCATCCGGCAGGACGATGTGTGCGATTATTTTTATACGCTGCTGGAAGGACGCGTGCGAGTGTTCCGTTCGACGCCGGGCCGTGACCCTGTGGTTATTGCGGAACTGGGCAAAGGCAGTTTTTTCGGCGAGATGGCGGTTTTGGACGGGTCCAAGAGAAGCGTGAGCGTGGAGACAATCGAACCGACCAAACTCCTGCTGATTTCGCGGGAAGATTTGCTCAAGGAAATCAAGGAAGTGCCGGAGATTGCCGTTAAATTGCTGAAGGGTATGAGTCTGCGAGTACGGCGCACGGACATGAAGCTGATTGATGAATTGAAAGCCAGAAACCTGATGCTTGAAAAGACGGTCGCGGAACTGCAGAAGCTGGACGAAATGAAGTCGAAGTTTTTTGCCTTGTCGAGTCACGAATTGCGCACTCCGCTGGGAATTATCCTGATGAGTCTGCCTGTTTTGCACGAGTCCATAAAGTCCGGATCCGTCAAGGACCTGGATTTTGTGCTGAAATCTTTTGACGACCAGATCAAGCGTCTGTCCGACAAGGTCGTGTCCATACTGGAATCTTCGGAAAGTTCGGAACCGCTGCGCGAAGAGGAGATGAAACCGGAAAACATCAACCGGATTGTGCAGGAGGCGGTGACTGACTTGTCGTATTTTTTTAAGATGAGAAAATTGAAACTCAATCTGAAACTCGCTCCCCGCGCGCGCAAAATGAAGTTGTACCGTTCCAAAATCTATCAAATCGCCGTCAATCTTTTGATGAACGCCATCCGATTTACGCCGGACGGGGGCAGTGTTTCGGTGGGTACGGTATGGTCGGACAAGGCGGTGGAACTCTCGGTGTCTGACACGGGTATCGGGATTGCGGCGCGTCACAGAAAGGATATTTTCAAACCCTTCTTTACCGTTGCAGACCACTTGAAACACAGTTCGGGCACGTATCAGTTCATGTCGGGAGGGTTGGGACTGGGTTTGACGATTGTCAAAAAATTCGTCGAACTGCACAATGGTAAGGTGACGGTTGTCAGCGGCAAAAAGCGCGGTACTGCGGTCACTGTGACGATTCCGCTCAAACAGTAATTCAATTTGACAGTACGGGGGTGAAGTTGTAGAATTTCGTTACGAGAGAGAAAAAAATCTATTCTACGAGGAGTGTCTATGAATAAGGACGACCGTTCGAGAGCGCTGGAACTGGCGCTGAGCCAGATTAAGAAGGATTTCGGGCAGGAAGCATTGATGAAACTGGGGGAAAAGTCAGCCAAAGTTTCGGGGATTGGCGTGATTCCGACGGGAATTCTGCCCTTGGACATTGCGATTGGAATTGGCGGAGTGCCGCGCGGACGCGTGGTTGAAATCTACGGT
>CAYHWZ010000215.1:0-4824 GCA_964359975.1 uncultured Elusimicrobia bacterium
CAATATACATCACGTGCGGCGGAGTCTTTGCGGCGTACAATGTCTTCTGTTTGTCGTAATACATCTGCGGCAAATGCAGAATCTTCACGCGGATGTTGGGAAACTTCGTCTCAAAATCTTTCAGATACTTGTTTACCGTGTCCAGTTCGTCCGGCGTGCCCCACATCATATATTCAAGTTGAATCGGTTTGACCTGCACGGCCTTGGCAAATGAGATGGCGCCCACCAGAATGTCCTGCCCGCCCAGCCCCAGCATCCCCGGAACCTTCACAGTTGTCTGCGGCAGAGCGCCGTCCGCGCCCACTGTCACAGCCGCGTGCATAGTCTTCTGACCGCCGACAGAAATAGAATCCTTAGCAATCTCGCCCGCGCCGAACCCGCTTCCCGTCAGAGCAATTTCCTGGTTCGCTTCCGAAAAAATTTCACTGGACGCCAGCACAATTTTGGATTTTCCGTCCGACGACATGACCTCGGCCCCGGACTTTGATCTCTTGCATCCTGCAAACATGCCCAACATCAATACCAACCCCAATACTGTTATCTGCCTTTTCATATTTCGCTCCTTTACTTGATTTAAAAAATCTATTTAAATCCGGACATCGCAATGCCCTTGATAAAAAATCTTTGATTGAAAATGTATAGCACCAGAATCGGCACCAGCACAATCACTGCCGCAGCCATGAGCAGAGTCCAGTCCGTAGTGTACAGACCCTGGAACGATGCGAGCCCGATAGGCACAGTATTTTTTTCCATGGACTTAATGATGACCAGCGGCCACATAAAATCGTTCCACGTGCCCATGAACACAAAAGTCGCGAGCGTTGCCAGCGCAGGTTTTGAAAGCGGCAGAATGATCTGCCAGTAAATGCGCCACCTGCTCGCCCCGTCGATAATCGCCGCCTCTTCCAAATCTTTCGGCAGAGTGAGGAAAAATTGCCTAAGCATAAAAGTCCCGTACGCGCTGAACAGACCCGGCACAATCAGCGCAGTCAGCGAGTCCACCCACCCCAGCTTTGTCATCAGAATAAATACCGGTATCATCGTCACAGGAAACGGTATCATCATCGTGCCCAGATACGCAAAGAAAATCTTGTCCCGGCCCCAGAACTCCAACCGCGCAAACGCGTACGCCGCCAGCGAACAGGTGAACACCTGCCCCACCGTCACACAGCTTGCCACGATGATACTATTGACAAAAAACTTGTCGAACGGAACCGCTTTCCACGCTTTCATATAATTGGCCCACTGAATCGGTTTCGGAATCCATTCCGGCGGATACGTGAACACAGCGCCCGGCAGCTTCAGCGACGTGGACAACATCCACAAAAACGGCGCCACCATCAACAGCGCGCCTCCGCCCAGTATCGCATACGTCGCAATCTTCGGACCAATCGAAAGTCTGCTGCCGGACTCTTTCATTTCCATAAATCAGTCACACCTGCCCTATAAAACTTATTGGAACGTCCACAAAATAGACTGTTTTGAAAAGCATGCCATATACCCTCTCCTTGGAAAGGAGAGGGATGGGTGAGGATTGCTGGTCGATGGGAATCCTCATCCTGACCTTCTCCTTTCCAAGGAGAAGGCATGTACCTGCATGGTTTTCAACAGCCATGTGACCAAATCAATAATACATGGCGTCGCGCATGCGCGCCAGATATCTCCACTGAATCATCGCCGCTGTAAAAGTGAACGCAAACAGCACCCACGAAATCGCGGACGCGTACCCCATCTGGAACCAGTTGAACGCGTGCTGATAAATATAATACACCAGCGTAGTCGTAGACCCTGCGGGCCCGCCCTTTGTCATCACAAAAATCTCGCCGAACATCTGGAACGTGCCGATAATACTCATCACCAGAATAAAAAAGTGCGTCGGGGCCAACAACGGCAAAGTGATATGCCGGAACTTGTGCCAGCTAGACCCGCCGTCCACGTCCACCGCTTCATAAAGGAAATCCGGGATTGCCTGCAAAGCCGCCAGATACAACAGCATATTGTACCCCACCCCTTTCCAAATCGTCATCAGAATGAGCGCAGGTTTCGAGTAGTTCGTGTCCGACAGCCAGTCCGGCGGATTCTGCACGCCCAGCAATCGTAAGCCCGCGTTCAGCAGACCAAAATCAGGATTATAAATCCACCGCCACAGCAGAGCGCACGCCACCATCGACGATATCACCGGCAAAAAGAACATGGTGCGGAACGCCACAATTCCCCGGATTTTCTGGTTCAGCATAATCGCCAGCACCAGCGCCAGCAGCATCCCCGGCACAATCCCAATCATAAAGAAAAGAGTGTTCGCCAGATACCGCCAAAACCGCTCGTCGCTGAAAAGCTGTATATAGTTCCGTATACCCACAAATTTCGGAGCGCCGAACAAATCCCACGAATAAAAACTCAAAATCCCCGACGCAGCTACCGGCAGCATCACAAACACCATGAACCCCGCCAGATTCGGCGAGAGAAAGAGAAACCCTGTCAGATGCTCTTTGAATTTCTGCAGCTTCATTTCGTCACGACCTCAATGCGCCCTTCGAATGGTTTCAGTTGGAAATTCGTCATTGCGCCTTTCCAGGAAACCGGCACGCGCGCGCCTTCCTGCGAATTGTTCAGCATGACCAGCACTTTTTCCTTGGCGTCTTCCCTCACAAAAGCGTACTGTTTTCCCTTCGCATAGACCGTGTAATAATCGCCCGCACGCAGAGCCGAGTGATTGTTGCGCATGGCAGTCATTTTTTTGTAATGTTCAAAAATGTCCATATTCCACTGACTCTTGTCCCACGGCATGGCACGGCGGCAGTCCGGATCGCGCCCGCCCTCCATCCCCACTTCAGACCCGTAATAAATGCACGGCGTGCCCGGATACGTCATCTGGAAAAACACCGCGAGTTTGTACGGTTCCAAAGTATCCGGGAACAGCATAATGAACCGGTACCGGTCGTGACTGTCGAGCAGATTGAGCATCACCGAGTGCGCTTCGTCCGGATAATCAATGCGGATTTTTCCGAGGATACGGTCAAAATCTTCCGCCGTGATGGACGTCTTGAATTCCGAGACCTTCTGCTGCCAGAACATCGAGTGAGTGTCCACCACCTGTTTCAGCGACTCGTTCAGCGCATCGTCCTTGTGACGGCTGTACCCAGCGAAAAATTCCACGCACGCCGAGCGGAACCGGTAATTCATCACCGAGTCGAACTGGTCCCCTTTCAGCCACGCCGCCGCGTTATCCCAGATTTCGCCGACGATATAACCCTGCGGATTGATTCCCCGCACAATCTGCCGAAACTCTTTCCAAAAAGTCGGGTCTGTAATTTCGTTCGCCACATCCAGCCGCCATCCGTCGATGCCGAGTTTGCCCCACTTGCGCACCATGTCCTGGATATATTTGCGCGTATCAGGATTCGCCACATTAAGTTTGGGCAGTTCGCCGAAACCCCACCACGCTTCATAGTTCATCGGTTTGCCGTCCTTGATGACCGGCCAACCTTTCACAAAGTACCAATCTTTATATTTTGAATTTTCCTGATTCTTTATCAAATCCTGGAACGCAAAAAAACCGCTCCCCGTATGATTGAACACACCGTCAATGACCACCTTCACCCCGTTCTTGTGCGAAGAGTCAATGAGGTCTTTGAATTCCTGTTCCGTGCCGAAATTGTCGTCGATGAGCCCGTAATCGGCCGTATTGTACTTGTGCGTGGACTGCGCCTCAAACATAGGCGTAAAGTAAACTGCGGATACACCCAACTCTTTCAAATGCCCCATCTTCTGAATCACGCCCGCAATATCGCCGCCGTAAAACGCGTCAAACCCTTTTGCCCCGCCCTGATGATAGAGCGGTTCATATTCCCACGGCACCACATTGGACGGATCGTTCGCCTTGTTCCCGTTCGCAAAACTGTTGGTAAAAATCTGGTAGAACACCGAATTTTTCGCCCAGTCCGGCGTGTAGAACGGCTGTGCCGGCTTCTTGTAAACAAACGGGTCCTTTTCGCGGTAAACAAAAGACTTGCCGCCGTCGGAAAGTGAAAAATTATAAGTTTGACCCGGCTCAATTTTCACAGCGACTCGATAGTAATCGAAATATTCGTCCTGACCATACAGATGCATGGGTTCGCGCAAAGCGCCCGCAGACAGAGTCACCTGGTCCACATCATTTTTATTGACCCGCAGACGGAAAGCCGTGCGCCCGTCGGAAAGCAGGTCCAGCATAGGCGATTTCTGCTCGTGCAGAATCACGTCCGTAAAAATGTCCCCGTCGCCCTGCACACTGGCCACGATTTTGGAAGGAAGACCCACGCGGATGACCGCGTTCTTATATTCGTCTGCGGAATATTGCACCGCTTCCGGATCCGTCTGCCAGTTTGACCCGTCCGACACAAATTTATATTGATGTTCCCCGGTCTGCAGTTCGATTACAGTTTTCCACACACCTTCTTTGGCATTATAGACCAGCGGCGTGGCGCTAGTGTTCCACCCGTTGAACGTGCCCGCGATATAGACCAGCTTTGTCCCTTCAGGCGCGCGGTAAGAAAACGTGACCTTGTTGCCATCGGCAACGGCTTTGGAATGAACAGGATACGGTAGAAGAGTTAATGAAAGAAGGAAGAAAAATGATACGGATACAGGCAGGATAAACTTTTTAGTCCATGGAAGAATCTTGCATCGGCCAATAGCCATAAGCACCTCTCCTTGAAACGGTGGCCCCCCACGCGTTGTGTAGTTGTATATAAGGAAAGAGTATACATAAAAACAAGCGGATTTACCAGAGCGCCAAATATGTCAGTTGTAGTTAAGCGATTAAACGGGAAGGGGCGGGAGGGT
>CAYHWZ010000216.1:0-4819 GCA_964359975.1 uncultured Elusimicrobia bacterium
GTTTTTGCGATTGCGCTTTGAGATAGTAGCCGCGGGCTTTGCCGGGGTTGCCGAGCCGCATCCATATGTCGCCCAGACCAATGAGCGCGTCAAAATCGTTCCGACTCAACTGCAGGACTTGTAGGTATTCGTTTTTTGACTGTTCGAGGTCTCCTTTCCAGCTCAATACGCGCGCAAGACCGGCATGATACTCGACATTTTTGGGGTTCAGTGCGATGGCTTTTTTCCATGCGGCGATGGATTCGTCATACTTTTTGAGCCAGCTGAAGACTGTGGCGAGTTGCTGGAGCGCGTCGCCGTCGGCAGGATCCGTCCGGACAATTTTCGCAAAAACTTCCGCGGCTTCGGCGATTTTTTCCGCGCGTTTCAATCCGAGGCCTTCGTCGTACATTTTTTGGATGGCGGGATTCTTTGGAACCGGTTTGGCGCAGTTTGCCGGGACTGACATCCATGTCGACAGGGTTAAAAGAAAGATCAAGACAGATATTTTCTTAATGGTAAGCCTCCTTTGATGTGACAGTTTCCAGACGGTGCGGATTGTCCGGCGCTTTTGAAATTTGCCTCTGCTGCGCCCATGCCATCCGTCCATTGATATACGCGATGATCCCGAGCGTTGCGGCCAGATGACGCAGTATTTGAAAGGCAAAAGGTTCAGTCAGGATGGCAATCATCGAGAGGCGCCACTCTTTGGCGGAAATGGCTCGTGCCTGCCATTTGTGAAACAGGATAAACGCCCGGCAATGGAACGCAAGGTCAAAGAGCAGTTTCGCCGCCTGAACATAAATGATTATCACATAGGGCCGGAACCCCGCCGCCCAATATCCCAGAAAAATGGCCAGGGCCAGCAGTCCGTACAGCGGTCTCAGCGTGTCCACCAGTTTGAGCGGGAGCATGAATTTCCCGAACCTGCCGAAACGCGGGTCCGCCACCATGTCCTGGTTGCGGAAAAGTGTCTCGATAAAACCCGCGAACCATCTGCTGCGCTGCAGCAAGAACATCCGCATGCTTGACGGCGCATCTGTCACGGCCCGCGCCTGCCCGACGATTTTTACCACGGGTTTCATGCTGTGTGCGCCGCAATAGCGGTAGTACCGGTAGATTAATTCGTAGTCTTCCACGGTGCTGTTCTGGTCGAACCCTTCGAGTTTTTGCAGGGTGTCTCTGCGGAACGCGGAAAATGCTCCTGAGACCAGCACTAGTGTGCCGAATCTCATCCACGCGTACCGTTCCAAAAAACTGCGGATATATTCGTACGATTGATAGAACTGAAAAATCCGTCCCGGGAAGGTGTCGGCGCATCGCGGTTCCAGAATGCCGCCTGCCGCGGCCAGTTCCGGGTCATCTGCAAAAGCGCGGCACATGGCCATGATTGCGTTGCGGTCCAGCACGGTGTCCGCGTCGATGGTCACGACGATTTCGCATCCGGATTTCCGCCATCCAGCGTTCAATGAACCGGCCTTGCCGGAATGACTTTTGCGGATGACCTGCAGATTCGGCTGTGCCGTAGACCTGGCAATGTCTCCGCTGCATTGCAGTCGGAATCTGTCCGTCAGCCACTCCAGCGTGCCGTCCGAGGAACCGTCATCCACCACAATGATTTCGTCCGGCGCGTGAGTCTGGACGGAGAGCGCGTTCAGACAGGATTCCAGCACAGACTTTTCGTTTCTGGCGGGAATCACGGCTGTGACAGTCGGCAGACGGCTTACGGATTTTTCCGGTTCAGGAAGGTCGATTTTATCCTCCAGGTTACGAGCGCTCATGGACACGACCAGACACTGGATGAACGAATCATACAGAATGTAAATCAGACCGGCGGTCCAGGAAAGTATGCCGTGCAGGGCGAATGCCGCCAGCAAAGCAAGAAGGAGGGACAGGCAAAGCAGTCCATATAGAATTGCGAAACGGACGGATGCTATAGGGAACATGATTTCAAGTTTACAAAATGGACTGATTTAGTTCAAATTCAACAGGCATTGTCACACCTTTGTCACAATCTCCACGGTGGAAAGGGGTGTCCTGCGTTATTTCTCATCACATAAATGTCACGAACATTTTGCCTGGAAAACATGGTTATTTTGAGCCATTCCTACTAGAATATCTGCGGAGGTGATGAATAATGAGAATCGAACAGTATCACATCTACCAAAAGATAGTGAACCAGGTCAAAGCGCTCAGCAGTTTCGCTGAAAATCTGGAAAAGCAGGAAGGCAAGGGCGTGTCAACCGGCGACGGGGAACGGCTCAGTCTGCAGTTGGATGAAATCAGCAGGCAAATCGAGCGTCTCAAAGCAGAACCTAATCCTTATATAGGAGGTAATTACTATGGAACTGGCAACGTTGATGTCTCTCGGCAACCGGTCGCAGCTCACTGCTGACGAAGTCAAGAAAGCGCTCTACCATTACGACGGCACTGTGGTGCGGCTCATTGCCCACTGCAAAAGCCGCGAGCAGCAGGAACATCTGATTGCTCTGTGGAATGACCCGCTGGAGTTGGAACAGTTTCTGGAGCAGGCAACTGAAGTGGCTTGCTCGATGCTGATGGAAAGGGAGGTTGCAAATGCCTATTAGCACTGCGTATCCGAAAAGCAGTTACAGTAACACGAACGACATGGTGGTCGCTTCGTTAAGAGAACACATCGAGCTGGGAAAACGGCTGGTGTACGACATTGAGACGGATTACCTGAGTCCGGAAGCGCTCAGATTCCGACTGGCGGAAATCGAAAGTCACGGCAGGTTTCTGAAGTCTCTGTCGTAAAAT
Source organism: uncultured Elusimicrobia bacterium (assembly GCA_964359975.1). GTDB lineage: Bacteria > Elusimicrobiota > Elusimicrobia > 2-02-FULL-39-32 > 2-02-FULL-39-32 > CAYHWZ01. The sequence goes on from CAYHWZ010000216.1 coordinate 2,758, forward strand.
CTGCACAAAGGGGTGCTCACTCCCCCGCCCAATTTAATTTAACATTGTTGGATTATTGTAGAAGGAGATAATGTGAAAAATAGTTTGAAGACGGTCTCGAGGTTATATTTTTTCAGGCACGGCATTGCGGAAAAGCTGGTGCGGATACAGGACGATGGTAAACGTCCGCTCACGCATGAAGGCCGCAAAAAGGTGCGCAAATCCGTGCGCGGTCTGGATGCGCTGGGGATAAGGCCGGATGCAGTGCTGAGCAGTCCGTTTGTGCGCGCGATGCAAACTGCGGAACTGCTCCGCAGGGAACTTGGAGTGAAGAAAGATGTGGTGGTCTGCAACGGGCTCCGGCCCGGCGGTCAACTGAAAGAGGTGTATGACGAGGCGCGCAAGCTGGGAAGAATGGATGATATTCTGCTTGTTGGGCATGAACCGGCTTTGAGCGAGATGGTTTCGGAAACTTTGTCCGGTGTGAAACATTTGAAAATCCGTCTGAAAAAGGCGGGGGTCTGCTGTGTGGAGCTGGACCATATTCCGCCGCACAGTAAAGGCATTCTGCTCTGGTCCATGACTCCCAAACAGTTGGGCAATATCCGCTAAGCTAAAATTCAAAGGCGATTCATTCCGATATATTGACGTAAACAGGTCCCGCATGACCTGTCCCAGAATGGGGAAGGATTCCGGATTGGGCGGGCGATGAAAAATGCAACTATGACTCTGCTGACTTCCCGCACGAAAAACAATTCCCGCATTAACAGGAGCACGGGTTTTCGCGGACGTATTTCCAGGATGGTTTCTGGCGTTACGTTGGCGGCGTTTGTGTTTACGCAGATTGCGCCCGCGGCTGTGTGCGCTTCTTTTTGGAATGAGCGAGTCAGCGCGGGACGGGAACAGGCTGCGGTTCGTCGGAGATTGCACGACGTTTTGCGTGACCCTGAGTTCAGTTCCGAATCCCGCGCAAGGTCGGGTTCGGCGCAGGGTGAGATGGAGTATGTCCGCGATAATTTGCCCCGCTCTTTCGGAAAAGTTACGCAGAGCTGGTCCGCTGATTCGCTGCAGAAGATTTCGTCCTCCTCCAAACCTTTCATTATTCATATTCAGGATGCGCACGGAAACTATGCTGCGCAGAAAAATATCGCCAAGATTGTAAAGTGGTTTCAGGTCCGGTCCGGCGGACGGAATGCTCTGCCGGTTTTAATCGAGGGCGCGTGGGGAAAAGTGGACACTGTGTGGCTGGGAAAGTTCGGCGATGACAATATGAGGGCGCGTTTTGCAGAGGATCTTTTGAAGCAGGGGACGCTGACGGGGGAGGAGTATCTGGCAATTTTGGATGGAGCGGAGAAATATTCGATCATCGGCGTGGAAGCGCGTGACCAATACAATGCCAATCTGCTGGCGCGGAAACGGGTGGACGAAAAACGTAGTCAGTATTTGAAAATTGTGCAAGCGGTAGCGGAGCGGCTGGCGCTGGTAAAGGCGCGGAGCTTTAGCAGCCGGCTCTATCAGTTTGACCGAGCGTGCGGCGATTTTGAGACGGGAAAAAGTTCACTGCCGAATCATCTGCGGTTTCTGACGGTAAATTATCCGGAACTGTGGTCTGCGAAGAGGTGTCCGAATCTGGCATTGGTCAGAGAACTCTCGAAATCAGTAGGCGCGTTTTCTCAGGATGAAATCAAAACAGCGCAGGCAAGGGTTTTGGCGGATCTTTCCCGGAAAATGGGTGCTGAGGACTTGGAAGAATTGAATCGGATTAACGGGGAATATAAGGCGGGGAAATGCGCGGATGCGCGGTATTTTGGTTTGTTGTCTGACTTGGCGGATGCGGCGGGGATACGCGCGCCGGTTTTGCGTAAGTATGCCGGGCAGGAGGCGGACTTTGATGAATTGCAGAGTGAGCTGATTTTTGCCGAGCTGGACAGATTGCAGCGGAGTATTTACGGCGCGCTCTGCAAAACGGATGCGCAGGCGGAAAAATTGGCGGATGTTTCGGTCCGGTTGAGGCAGGAGAAAAAATTCTGGAGCGAAAAATATCTGCCGGACGATTGGGAAGTTTATAGCTCGGCCAAAATTC
>CAYHWZ010000217.1:0-4816 GCA_964359975.1 uncultured Elusimicrobia bacterium
GCCGGCATAAAATATTTGTCCGGCTCTGACTCGTACTTGCGGTGCGCCTCAATAATGGATCCGTCGGAACCTTCCAGCGGGTCGGTAAATATCACCCGTGCGCCCAAAGCCTCGATAATGCGTTTTTTTTCCGACGCATTTTCCGGCATATAAAGTTCCAGACGATACCCGAGCGCAGCGGCAATAAGCGCATACCCGATCCCTGTGTTGCCCGAAGTCGAGTCCAGGATAGTCTTATCTTTAGTAAGTTTACCGGACTTAATCGCCTCGGTAATCATTCTCTTAGCGGCCCGGTCTTTGACAGAACCGCCCGGATTTTTGAATTCCGCCTTGGCGCAAATCGTTACTTTTTCCGGAATCCATCGTTGGAACGATGAAATCTTGACCAAAGGCGTGTTGCCGATAGTGTCGAGGATGCTCGGCAGGTTCAGCACAGGTTCAGCGGGCACCGGACAACCCCCAGCGCACGCGGATACGCTTTTCAATCTGTCCAAAAACCCACAGGTCCACCACTATCCCGATTGCGACAATCACAAACATCACGGCAAAAACTTTGGACATATCGTTCAGTTCGCGGCCCATCTGGAGTAAATGGCCCAATCCCAGACTCACAAAGAGCAGTTCACCGGCCATCAGCGACCGCCAGGCAAACGACCACCCCTGCTTCAGCCCGGACACAATCCCCGGCAAAGCCGCAGGCAGGACAACGTCCCTGTACAGCCGCCAACCGCTGGCTCCCATGGTCCGGGCAGCCCGCACATAAATGGGGGATATATTCTTGACCGAATCGTCCGCAGCTATGGTAATGGAAAAAAGTGACCCTAAAATAATGACCAGCATGATAGCCGCATCAGAAAGCCCGAACCACAGAATCCCGACCGGCAGCCAACAGATACTGGGAAGAGTATGCAGACCCAAAACCAGCGACCCCACGGTCTGCTCCACAATCTTCACCTGCGACATTAAGAATCCCAGCATCACCCCGCCAAAAATGGACAGGCCATACCCAATCAAGATACGCTTCATGCTTGCTAAAATACCTATTATAAAGCTTTTATCAGTAAAACCTTCACAAAATGCATTAAATACACTGAGCGGCGTGGGAAAAAGGTACGCCGGCCATATTTTCATGGAGGCAATAACCTGCCAAACAGCGATCAAAGCGCTGTAAAACAGGACCTGGACAATGACTTTGCGGGTACGGTTCATTTGAGTTCGCTGGACACAGATTTTTCCACTTCCGCATGCAAATCTTCCACTATTGAGCGCACCACTTCTTCCAGTTTAGGTTCGTCCGGGTCCCTAGGGCGCGGGATATCCACTTTGAAGATACTTTTAACCTGACCTGGCCGGAACGACAGCAGGATGACCCGGTCACCCAGATAAACAGCTTCGCGCACATTATGCGTCACAAAAAGCACCGTATTGCCCAGTTCGCTCCAGATACCTCTGAGCTCTTCAACCAGCAGGTCCCGCGTCTGAGTGTCCAACGCGGCAAACGGTTCGTCCATTAACAGGATACGCGGTTCGAGCACCAGACCGCGCGCAATCGCCACCCTCTGTCTCATCCCACCGGAAAGCTCGTGAATAAACGAGTGCGCGAACTTGTCTAAATGCACCAGCTTAAGCACCTTCATGGCGGATTCCGTGCATTCGTCCTGCGGTAAGCCCTTTAGTTTCAGCCCGTACTCCACGTTGCCGATCACCGACATCCAGGGAAAAAGCGCTCCGTCCTGAAAAACCACTACACGGTCCGCGCCAGGCCCGTGAACCGGTTTACCATCGAGAATAATCTCACCGGTATCCGGTTTTTCAAGACCTGCAATTAAATTCAGCAGAGTGGATTTACCGCACCCGCTGGGCCCGACCAGACAGACAAACTCACCTTCGCGAAGATCGAATGAAATATCTTTCAGCGCGTTCAATTCGCCGAGCCGCGCAGAAAAAGTCTTGGACACATTCCGCAGAACCAGTTCAGGCGCGGCAGTCAGATTGGCATTGGTTTGGACCGTCATCAGCTACTCCACTCTCTTCTGTCTATTTTCCGTCAACACTTCGTTCAAAATGGACAAGTCGCACAAACCCGAAAGGTCCGGTTCAGTCTTGCCGAGGAATCCCTGCTCAAAAGACCATTTCGCCTGCTGGCTGAGCGATTTTCTCACAGGGTCCGGGGTGAACTTCACATTCTTAAAAGCGCTGTTCATCACCTGTTCCGGCAGAGCGACTTTGGTGATTTTGAGCAGTTCGGCTCCGAGCAGGGCCTTTGTTTCCAACGGATGAGACTGAATCCAGCCGGTTACTCTGCAATGAGCGTTCAGCCATTTTTTTACAAGTTCCGGATGTTCACGCATAAATTTTGCGCTGACCAGTATAACCGTAGTCGCATAATCCCCGCCGGTGATTTTTTCCCAAAGTTCGCTTTCCGTCATATACACTTCGCCGCCCGCTTCGGCTGCAATCCGCGAAATCCATGGTTCCACCGTCCACGCCGCGTCCAGATCGCCTTTCAAGAACAGAGTCAACTGGTCCGCATTAGCCACTGGCAGCACCTGAACAGTGCCGCCCTTGTCCGCAGTCGACAGACCATTTTGCTTCAGCCAGGCGCGCGCCGCGATGTCTTGAGTGTTCCCGATCTGGGGCGTGGCGATTTTCTTGCCGTTCCAGTCATTGATGTTCCGAATTGACACGCCTTTCCGCACGATGAGAGCGGCCCCGCCCACTGCAGCTCCGGCGGCAATTTTGAATTCGCCCCCGGACTTCACATACGCGTTGATAGCCGGACCTGCGCCGATATAGGCCATGTCAATGGCCCCGGCGAACAAAGCTTCCACCGCCGACGGACCGGCATTGAATATTTTGGTCTCGACCTGCACGCTCTGCCCAAGTTCGGATTGAAAAATGCCCTGCGCCAGACCGACAATTGGCTGGGCGTGGGTCAGGTTCGGGAAATAGGCAACGCGGATTTTATCGGATGAACCCGCGTTCCGGCATCCGCCGAGCGCACAGAAGAATGCAGACCATATGATGAGGGAAACTTTCGCGAAGAATTTCACGCGAGAAGCCGCTTTTACGCAGGTGTTTTGGCGCGATAGAAAGTGCCGAGCACTTCCGCCACTTCCTTGCGGCTGAACTCCTGCGGGGGAAGAGTCCCGACACTCAGCATTTCGCGGACTTTGGTGCCGGATAGCGACACGCGCGTCTCAGGACCGTGGGGACAGGTCTTTTCAGATGCCATGCCTTCGCACGAATTGCACCAAAAACTGTTATCAAAGTTAAGTGTGGTAATGCCCAGTTCGCCGGGCTTGAACTCTTCAAAAATCCTCTGCGCGTCGTAGGTGCCGTAATAGTTGCCCACACCCGCATGGTCGCGCCCGACGATAAAGTGCGTGCATCCGAAATTCTTGCGCACAATGGCGTGAAAAATCGCTTCGCGCGGTCCGCCGTATCTCATGGCCGCAGGGTTCACTGCCAAAGCCACACGGTTGGCCGGATAATAATTTTTGAGCAGAGCTTCGTAGCATTTCATCCGCACATCCGCGGGAATATCGTCGGACTTGGTTTCACCCACAATGGGATGCAGGAGCAGACCATCCACGATTTCCATGGCGCATTTCTGGATATACTCGTGCGCGCGGTGAATGGGATTGCGCGTCTGGAATGCAACAACAGTGCGCCATTTCTTCTCCGCAAAAAGCGCCCGGGTCTGTTTGGGCGTCAGACGATATTGCTGAAAAGTCGTATGCTGAGGCATCTGCACCACGTCCACTTTGCCGCCGAGGAGCACATCGTGCTGAGCCATTACAGCGGCTACGCCCGGATGTTTGGTCTCGTCGGTACGGTAAACCTGCTTTGCTTCTTTGGTCTTGTCGTAGGAATATTTTTCTTCAAGGTGCAAAACAGCAAGCAGGACATTACTTTTGTCAAAGAGCGCGACTTCCGCACCGATTTTAAGCGCATCCCCTTCTTCTTTTGTGGCGGAAAGCGTGACGGGTATGGACCAGGGCAGACCGTCGGCAAGGCGCATATTGTCCACGACCGAGTTATAGTCGCGGCTGTTCATAAATCCGGTAAGGGGAGAGAACCCGCCATTGGCAATGAGTTCGAGGTCGGAAACTTCCCTGTCTGTCAGCACAATTTTTTTCAGGGAAGCGGCGCGCGACTGAATATCGCGGGCTTTATCCGATGATACCAACCGGTCAACGAGCGTCCCGCCGTGCGGCACAGACCCAAAATTTTCACTTTTCACAGCATTAGTTGTAGTAATCATAATTTTATAATTGTAACAAATATTCCCGGATTTATCAATTTTTGACTATCCCGAATGAACCTTCCAAAGCACTGACATCCGCGTCGGTGTGGTACTGCATGGGCGCGGGACGGATGAGGTTGCCGGTCTTGTCCTGAAGGACTGAGACGGCTTGGTGATGCTGGGACTGGATTTGCTTTTCGGCGCCTTCGGTACTGACTGTGATTTGCCCTTTGCAAACGCAGATGTAGCTTTCGCCCGGACCGTCGGTCTGCACAAAGAAAACTGTGCCGCGCGAAGCAGCTACAGCCGCGTCGGTCGTGACCTGATACTTGGTACCGCTTTTCACTATATTCAACAACCAGCCGCGGATTACTTTTATTTGGATGGGTTCGCGGGTTTCCAATACGGTCAAATCAGTGTTTTCGCCGGCGCGGAACATGGCCCGGTTTTCAAATTCTATCATTGCGCTGGATACTGAACCGGTCTTTAACTGTTGTCCCGCGCTCACGTCCTTACCCTCGGACGTCGGTGCGCCGTTAAGCGAGACAGTTACTTCCACATGTGCAA
>CAYHWZ010000218.1:0-4807 GCA_964359975.1 uncultured Elusimicrobia bacterium
AAGTTGAACTCATTTTGAACTTTATCGTTCTTAAATCGATATAATGGAAACACCACATCCAGGGTAGACCGGGGTGAGCGCCAACTCCATACCAACGGCATTGCCCCACGGAATACCTCCTGCCGTGCAGTGTTTGCGCCCCACACATACGGAAAAACAGACTGGTACGAAAATCCCTCCCCGGAATAACGTGCATATGTGGCTGCCGCCAGAAACCGGGATTCCGGAGAACTCCTGTAAAAAAGCACCGGCATGATGATAGAGATTCTGTTCTGACCGGACCCCATGTCATATAGCAGGGGAAATACGCTCCTGAAATGCGACACATCGCGGTGGATGTCCCACAAGAGCGGAAACAGATACTTTCCTCTTTTTCTTGCGGGGTCATCGCGATATACCGACAACAATGGCCGAATTGCAAAGCGTTCTGAACCCGGGCGTCTTGCATAAAGAAATAACGACATTTCAGAAAAAACTCCGGGACGCGTTTGATCGTTATAGGAAAAAAAGGGGAACAAATTCACTTTAAGATTATTCGCGGGTTTGACTCGCGTTGCGGGTGGATCTGGAGTTTCAACTCTATTCCGCTGATAGAAATAGGTCAAGAACCGGATTCTTAAGAAATCGCTGGTTTGATATTGCGCGCCAAGTTCAGAGTTAACTTTTCCCCTTGTTCTGCTTGCCTTCCAACTCATGATTGGAAAAGACCAAAAAGAGAATCTTTCATTCACAGTGTCATTGCCGCGCTCCCTGCCCTGAACAGAACTCTTATACGATGAGTAATAGGTGAATGGCAGCATATAAAGAGACTTGCCGGTTTTTCCGCGACTTTTATACCACAGTAAAGGCCGCATTCCGAATGAATAATTGTCTCCATGAGACCTTATTTTGAAAACCGGCCAAAGAAGATCGACTTCCTTCCCGTCGTCTTTTTGGGAATAGATGGGCCAGAGCCTTAGGTTCCGTTTCCTCTCGTATTGTTGAGTGCTCTCAACATTTTTTGCGGAGCACATATACGGTGTTCCAATCAGTAGCAGGAACAGTATGGTGATAAGCATCCTGCGCTTCTGACAAGGACTGCCACATAACAAATTCATTTTTTCTCCATTTTAGATTGTATAGTGTGTGCTGATGCCCCACCCGGAGTGACCACAATCGCAAACAATCCCAAAACCAACAATATCAGCCAGCCCAAAAGAGTTCTGAATGCGCTCATGCTTTCACCTCTCTATTTTTATTGTGGCACTCAAGACCGGAATCTATCCTGTGCCAGCCCAGCGAGATATTTGACAGTGAATCTTTTCAGTGATATTCTAAAATCTCAAAACTTCTATGCAGTTATTAGGCTTTACTTAATGCTGCCAAAACTGTACTGAATATAGAGTATTTATAATTTCCAGATTTCCAGCTTGATTAAATCAATCTCTCCAACCATTTACTTCCGTGACTTTCCCTGAATCGTCATATTCAACTGATATTCCATATAACCCCCAGTCTACCGGAATTAGTTGGGCTAAGCCATTAGGCTTTATATGATAACCTTGTTTTGTGGGTTCTCCCTCGATGGCACGTACAATATAAGCAGAGGAAAGAATAGATTCTTTAACCTGTTCACGTGTCATTCCCCTCTTTATTCCAGCTGAGGTTTTCACTAACCAGTGAATCCATGCTTTATGTGAGTGATGAACTATTGGTGCCAATAATTGACCGATTATGACAATTGCCATATATGCAACTATACTTATGCGAACGAATTTCCAGGACTTACTAGTTTTATGTTTCGTAATTCCATGAATGACATAAATCATACCAGCACAACATATGATGATTATCGGAATGAATTTGGGGGCAGCAAAAGCAACTAAATAGGGATACCATATTGGAATTATCAGGAGGAACAACAATATTTTAGTTTCCATGCCTTATAGCCACACCATCAGTGCATGATTGGATTGCAGGGCTGTTTACATTAGTGATTTTCATTATTGATAATTCATAATTAACGGGCTGCAATCAAAACTCCAGGAGACGGGCCAGCCCAGCTCTCATCTTATGGATTTGCAATCATTCTCACTGCCAAAAACAATTCAAAGTTGGAGATATCAGTGGTGTGTGTCCGACTGCAGAAATCTTACACATTTCGTGAGTGACCTCATTTTTTAGATATTCTCATATTTCACTCCGGTCTTAACTGAATTCTACCTCTTTAATGCCTGAAAATCCATGTCTCTCACGGATGTTGTTCAAAAAAATCCCTTAACCCGAATTTTCCAGTTGGATTGCGGCATTCGACAAAAAGTATACCCCTTTTTTCCGCAAGGGCGAATCAGTCGGGACCCCAAATCCTCGGATAACAGTTGTATTCCCTCTCCTTCCTCCTCATCGGCGGACACGGCAGGGAGAGGAGGCGGATTCACAATGAGAGAAAAAATTGTTTCTCTGGCTCAGGCGCTTAACAGATTTTTTTGGCAGGGCCAGTCCTGGACTATTCTCCGTCAAAGTGATATGATACCTGACTTATGCCAGTACTATACAAGGAACTACGAAATATTGCCATTATCGCGCACGTTGACCACGGGAAGACTACTCTCGTGGATGCGATTCTGCGCCAGACTCAGGTGTCCCGCAATATTCAGGACATGGGCGAACGTATTATGGATTCCATGGACCTGGAACGCGAACGGGGCATCACTATCCGCGCCAAAAACGCCAGCGTTTATTATAAAGATGCCAAGATCAATATTGTGGACACGCCGGGTCACGCGGATTTTGGCGGGGAAGTGGAACGCACGCTCCGTATGGTGGACGGTGTGCTCCTGCTCATTGACGCCAAAGACGGGCCCATGCCGCAGACGCGGTTTGTATTAAGGAAAGCGCTGGAACTCAAGCACCGCGCAATTGTCATTATCAACAAAGTGGACCGTCCGGAATCCCAGATTGACGATGTGCTGAACCGCACTTTTGATTTGTTCTGCGAACTGAATGCGAGCGAAGAACAGCTTGATTTTCCCGTGGTGTACACGTCGGCTCTTAAAGGCACTGCCACGCTGGACATGACCAAACCGACGGACAATATTTTTCCCATTCTCGACACTATCATGAATACCATCCCTGCGCCGAAAGTGAATCCGGACTCGCCGCTCCAAATCCTGGTGCTGGCTCTGCTCGCGGATTCGTATAAGGGTAAAATGGGGATTGGCAAGATCACTGCGGGGAAAATCCGGAAGGGCGAGAATGTAATGGCTGTCAAAAAGGACGGCGAAAAAGTCCCGTTCAAAGTCATCAGTATATTAACTTACGAAGGTCTCGAACGCGTTGAAACCGACAGCGCCGAGTCCGGCGAAATCGTGGCTGTGGCCGGTCTGGAAGAAATCGGGATCGGCGACACTATCACTGACCCGGTCAATCCCAACCCATTGCCGCCGCCGTCGATTGAAGAACCGACGGTGCAGATGGGGTTTGGCGTCAACACCAGCCCGTTTGTCGGACGCGAAGGCAACAAAGTCCAGTCGCGGGTATTGCGAGAGCGTCTCTTTAAGGAACTGGAAACCAACGTGGCGCTCCGCGTGCAGGATTCGGACAGTTCCGACATGTTCCTGGTGTCCGGGCGCGGCGAACTCCACCTTGCCATTCTGATTGAAACCATGCGGCGTGAAGGATTTGAACTGCAAGTATCCAAACCGGAAGTCATCCTCCACGAAAAAGACGGCGAAAAGCTGGAACCGTTTGAATTTGTGATGATTGATATTCCCAAAGATTATCAGGGAACCATTATTGAAGAGCTTGGACGCCGGCGCGGCGAACTGAAGAACATGATGCAGACCCCGACGAACGAACTGCATTTTGAGTATCTTGTGCCAACGCGCGGAGTGATCGGATTAAAAGGCGAACTCATGACAAAAACGCGCGGCACTGCGATTTTACATCATGTTTTTGACAGTTATCTGCCGATGCTCGACGATAAACTGAACACCGAACCGCACGGTTCGCTTTATTCGATGGAAGCGGGCGAGTCAACGGCTTATTCACTGAACAACGCGCAGGAACGCGGTGAACTTTTTATCGGCGGCGGGGTCAGTGTGTACGAGGGCATGATTATCGGGGAATGTTCGCGCGGGAGCGACCTGGGCGTCAATCCCTGCAAGGGCAAGAAACTGACCAACATGCGCGCGTCCGGCACGGACGAGGCCATTGTGCTCACTCCTCCGAGGGAAATGACGCTGGAACTGGCGATAGAATATATCGGTCCCGACGAACTGGTTGAAGTAACGCCTAAAAGTATCCGTCTCCGCAAGAAGGTCCTCGACGCATCAAAACGTAAGCGCAACAAAACTTCCGAGTAAAAGTAAATCAACTAACATTTGTCAGCCCGGCGAAAGCCGCGGTCCAGACCTAAAAGCTTTGATGGATTCCGGCTTTCGCCGGAATGACGGCGATTCAGATATCAAACTATATTAACTGCTAGAAATCCCCCCCATCCTGGCCTTCCCCCTCCAGGGGGGAAGGAAGACGGATGAATTTTCCTTGACTGTTGTTTAGTGGATGACGCCGATTTTGCGTTTGACGGAGATGACTTTGTCGCCTTTGTACTGGATGACGGCGATGTATCCGCCTTTGGAGACTTTGTTGCCGGATGAATCCGAGCCGTCCCATGTGACGGAATTGATGCCGTATTTGCCGCCTTCGGCGCCGGGCGGGTAGGTGTTTTCCCAGACGCGGAATCCAAAGAGGTCGTAGATTAGGATGCTGACTTCCGCGTCCTCCAGATCGGCGAGCACGTTGCGGATGCTCGCCGGGCTGAGGTCGA
>CAYHWZ010000219.1:0-4800 GCA_964359975.1 uncultured Elusimicrobia bacterium
GATGCCGCTGCCGGCGTCGATGACGATCAATTCCTCGCCCGCGCGGATTTCCAGCGTTCCCTTCTGCCCGAAAACCGCGCTCACCACTCCGCCCGCCATAATCACCAAAATCGCCAGATGGCTCGTCAGCGCGCCCCACGGCAGATTCTTGAACTTTCTCTCCGTCAGCCGCATCGCAATGCACGCCGTAGTGTTCACACCCAGCAAAATCAGCAGTCCCGTAAACCAGTACGAATGAAACAAGTTCAGACACCCGGCCGCAGACAAAAATTTGAAAACACCCGGCGAAAACATCTTCTGATAATTTTCCGCCGCCTGATTCTGCGGAATAAGCGTCCCCACCGTCATAGCCGCAATCAAAAGACCCGCCAGCATATAGAACAGTTTCAGAGACGCCAGTTTTTTCAGCATTTATTTTACACCGGTATCATGAAACTCTTTCTTAGGATGCGCTTCCTGTTCTTTCAGCATCAGACGCGACTGTTCAGACGTCACTTCGTCAAACAGCTTTTTCAGTTCCGCCTGACGCGCTTCAAATGCCGCCTTCCCGTCCACCTTCCGGATTTTCCCGTCATACGTCAAAAATTCAACAATCTCTTTTTCCTGCTTTTTGTTCAGCGGAATCTCACTGTTTTCCATCCGCAAGTGCATCCGCTGCATAAATCTTTTCCAATCCGCCGCATTCAGATAAGGTGAATTCAGCGCCCGCGCAGATGTATGACAAACCGAACAGACCGCCAAAAACGTCTTATACTTCCGCTGAATTTCTTCCGGATACTTGGACACATCCACAGTCGCGTCCCCCAAATCATAGTAGAACCGCGCCTTAAGCTGTTCCGTACTGAACTTGGCTTCAGGCCCTTGTTCCTGCGCCTTCTTGCACCCGGACAAACATGTCCCAGTTATCAGAAGCGCATATATAAGGAACTTAACTTTCAGTTTCATGGCATTGTTCTCAAACACCTGTGTAGCAACACATTTACCACGGCTAAATCGCACAGGCCTGTCCGTCCATGCGTTACTCTCCACCATGCGCTCCATCGGAGACAATTAAGTCCCAAAAACAGAAGCTACCCAGTAGCTGGTAAATTGCCACCTAGAATTGGTTGAAAAATGGCCTGTCATACCGGCGAAAGCCGGTATCCATTGAAGTTTACATGTTCTTGAACCGCTGGATTCCGGCTTTCGCCGGAATGACAATTGAATAAAACAGTTTTGCTCCTTGACACCCGCGTCCCAACATGGCATAATGCAACGAGCTTAACTCCCGCACCAATCGCGGGAGACGGAGAACCCAAGATTGTTTGAGTCCGAAGGACTCTAGGGGCGAAGATTCCAGCGCGAATCAGGAAGTCTCAACCCAGCCCGACAGCTAACTCCGCAGGCAAAAGTGAGAGAGCGGCCCAAAGAGATCAGCTCTTGGGTTTTTCTATTATGGCTGTACCGGAGGACTAAAACGAACTTATGCTGAAGAAACTGTATCGCACCCTGCTGGGCAAACCACGCGATCTGGACGACCCCAGAATATTCCACCACATCGCCCTCATCCCTCTTTTGGCCTGGGTCGGTCTTGGCGCAGACGGTCTATCGTCATCCACCTACGGACCGGAAGAAACTTTCCGCATGCTCGGTTCGCACCCGCACCTGGCCGTTGTCCTTGCCGTAGCCATGATATTCACCATCGCAATCATATCCTACGCTTATTCCAGAATCATCGAACATTTCCCTTTCGGCGGAGGCGGATATGTCATTGCCACCACTTTACTCGGACCCAAAGCCGGCCTTGTCTCCGGCGCGTCACTTCTGGTGGACTATGTACTCACCATTTCTGTTTCCATCGCCGCAGGCACAGACGCATTCTTCAGTTTTGTCCCCATCGAATACCACTATTTCAAAATCCACGCAGCCATCGCTGCCATCATCATGCTCACCCTTCTGAATTTAAGAGGAATAAAAGAGTCTATCCTCATACTCATGCCCATATTTGTCACATTTCTCATCACGCACGCAGCCATGATTGCAGGTTCCATCTTCGGCAATTTCAGCGCACTGCCGGACGTGGCGCGCGAAGTCCACACAGGATTCAGCCGCGATATCTCCACCATCGGATGGGCCGGCATGATAGCGCTCTGCCTGCGCGCCTATTCATTCGGATGCGGCACCTACACCGGTATCGAGGCCGTGTCCAACGGTCTGTCCATTATGCGCGACCCGAAAGTGGAAACAGGCAAACGCACCATGCTCTACATGGCATCGTCCCTGGCCATCACCGCGTCCGGTCTCATCCTCGCATATCTCCTTTTCCGCGTAGTCCCTGTCGACGGCAAAACTATGAACGCTACCCTTGCCGAACGCTTCGTTGCCTCATTCTCCGGCGGACCCAGTGTCTGGGGACAGAGTTTTATCATTATCACTCTTTTAGCCGAATCCGCCCTGCTGATTGTGGCGGCCCAGGCCGGGTTTATTGACGGCCCCAGAGTCATGGCCAACATGGCTTCCGATTCCTGGCTCCCGCACCGTCTTTCGCGCCTGTCCGACCGGCTCACCACGCAGGACGGCATTTTGTTCATGTCCGGCGCGTCCATTGCCACACTGATGTATGCGCATGGACACACCGCCACGCTGGTGGTCATGTACTCCATCAACGTGTTCATCACCTTTACTTTGAGCGAAATCTCCATGGTCCGGTTCTGGCTGATGAACCGGTTCAAGTACACCGACTGGCACAGGAAAATATCCGTGCATATCACCGGACTCGTTCTCTGCGCCACCATTCTTGTCATCAACCTCTACGAAAAGTTCTACGAAGGCGGATGGGTGACCATGGCCATTACCCTTTCCTTGATAGCGCTCTGCTTTTTCATCCGCGACCACTATCAGAAAGTGCGTTCCAATCTGGCCCGTCTCGACGAAATCCTGGCCGCTATTCCCAAAGAACCCGCACCCGGCACATTGACGCTGGACCCGAATGCGCCCACAGCCGTGCTCATGGTCGGCGGACACATGGGACTCGGCATCCATTCGCTCTATTCCATCCAGCGCCTGTTCCCCAACTATTTTAAGAATTTCATCTTTGTTTCCGTCGGAGTGGTGGATTCCGCCGCGTTCAAAGAAGAAGGCATCGTGACCGAAGTGCGCAGCAGAACTGAGAAAATCCTCAAGAAATACCTCACCGCCGCGCAGAACCTCGGCCTTGCCGCCGAATCCCGCGCCGGTATCAGCACCGACGTCATCGAGGAATCCGAACAAATCTGCCGCGAAGTGGTCCAAAAGTATCCCCGCGCTTTTATTTTCTGCGGCAAACTCATATTCGAAAATGAAACCCTCTGGAACCGTTTTCTGCACAACGACACTGCCTACGCGCTCCAACGGCACCTGCAGTTCTCCGGCCTCAACTGCACCGTCCTCCCTGTAAGAATCATCTCGAACTAGCACTTTGATCCGAGACTGGTGAAAAAATGGTCGTCATCCGCCGATTGACACTGACCATTATAATCATTATAATTGATATAGTATGATGCCGACGGAGGTACCCCATGCTGAAAACTGTCACCGCAATCAAAGCTCGTCAAAATCTGGGACAAGTCCTGAATGAAGCATATTACCGGGGCGACGAATTCGTAATCGAACGCGCCGGAAAACCCATCGCTGCCATCGTTTCAATTGAAGAATTTGAACAGTGGGCACGAAGCAGAAACCTGTTCTTTCAGTCGGTACAGAGAATTCAGGAACAAAACCGGCGGGTTTCCCCGGACAGGGTTGAAAAGGATGTTGCGGACGCAGTGAAAGCTGTTCGTTCCAGAAAGAAATAACAACTCCCCCCAGTGCTTCGCGCCGTCATTGACACAAATGTATTTGTAAGCGGACTCATCAGCCCTTATGGCGTGCCGGGCAAAATCCTGAAAGCATGGGAAAACAAGAAAATAACGATTCTGGTCAACCGGTCAATTTTGAAGGAAATCCAGGGGGTTTTGACAAGGCCGGGCATCAGGAAATATCATCGTCTGAATGACAGACAGATTCACCAATATTGCGAGAAGATCGGACAGTTTAGCACTCTTGTACAGGAATCCCGCAAGCCGCCTGCCATACCCATTGACCCGGACGATTTAATGCTGATTGATTGCGCCATTGCCGGCAAAGCTGAATTCCTGGTGACAGGCGACAAGGAACTGCTGAAATTGGGAACCCTGGGCACGCTGACCATCCTATCCACCGCCGAATTCATATCAAAATCCGGATTATCCTGACTTCCCCCCCCTTGACAAATTCGCCCAATCCGGATAGAATTAGTCTAGATTCAGCCATTATATTCGTACCTCAAGGAGAACTAAATAATGAATAGACTCACTCTATCCATCGTTGCGCTCTGTTTCGCGGCAAGTTCCGCATTTGCCATGGACGGCATGATGATGAAAGACGGCAAAATGATGATGATGAAAGAAGGCCAGATGATGGCTATGGACAAAGAAATGATGATGCCCAACGGCAACAAGATGATGATGGACGGCATGGTCATGATGAAGAACGGCAAGAAGATGAAGATGATGGACGGAATGATGATGGACATGAACGGCGACATGATGATGATGGACGGCATGATGATGAAAGACGGCAAAATGATGATGATGAAGGACGGCCAGATGATGGCCATGGACAAAGACATGATGATGTCCAACGGCAAAATGATGATGATGGACGGCAGCATGATGATGAAAGACGGCAAGAAAAAGATGATGATGAAAGAAGGCATGATGATGAACATGAAGGGCGAAATGATGAAGGGCATGATGATGAAGG
>CAYHWZ010000220.1:0-4778 GCA_964359975.1 uncultured Elusimicrobia bacterium
TCCATATCAGAACAAACAGCACTTTCAACATCGCTCCATCCAATACAGTTCAATTAAATTAGACTAACAACAGAATAAGAGAGCGATTCCATTATTCTATCCATTATATCTGGTTTGGGCTTAGCTATAAAGAATTCCTTTATCTTGATAGTTAAAAAGCCCGGCAATAAAATCAACAATATAAATAGTGCTTCGGCATTTTCAGGCATTTCTTTGTCCGACTCCTGTTCTCACTTAATTCTCAGGCGCCAATTCATTTGCTTTTGTATAATTCTCAAATAGCCCTGGAAGTCACTGATTCAAATATACTACTTGATAAATATATGCAGTTAACCTCAACAAAAGTCATAGCATTATCAAATTCAAAACTTCCTCCACTCGTCGAACGTAGGGGGTTTTAGGGGAGGTAGTCCGTTTTTCTTTCGTTGGGTGTTCAGTTTTTCTATGCCGAGGAGGTGGATGATGTAGAGTTCTTGTTCGGTGGGGAATGGGCTGGAATGTCCGCGGCGGTCAACTCTTTGACGGCGGGAAAATCCGGTGCGGTTGTCTGTCACTACGTTCCGTTCTGCCAACGAACGGTACACGGCGTCAAACCCGTTGAACCTGCGGTCCTTTGTTCCTCGACGGTCGGATTTCCGTTCTGTTTCCATTTTACCCCCCTCACTCTACAGCGGCGGATGACAAGAACCTTACAACAAACTCTACTACCTCAACTCCAGAGCCGGTCTATGAGTCCGCTGATCAGGGCGCAGCCCTGGATTATTTTACTCAGGAAATCGTGAGGGGATTCGCAGACTTCGTCTATCGAACTTTCCTGGATCATCTGAAGCAGTTTGTTCGTTTCAATGAACACAGCGTCGGGCATGGCTCCGGAAATGTTCTCCTTCGCCTGCTGGAGCGACGTGCGGATGCTGGAGGGATTGTCCGGACTGAATATCATGAACTCGTACACGTTCTTGACGGTATAGTTGCCGTACTTGCGCGCGAAAAGTTCGTACATGCCCACGCCTTTGAGCAGGGCTATCCAGCGGGTCTTTTGTTCGTCTTCGTCTGTGCCGGATTCGAGGAACTCGTAGAAACGCGTGTCCATCAATCGTGCCAACGAGTCCGCGCGTTCCAGATAGCGGCCGGACCAGAATATTCGGTATGCGGAACTGACGGGTATGGCCATTTATATGCGACCTCTCATTGCGGCTGTTGGGGCGTTTTCTTTTTTATCAGGCGGTTCGGTAAATTTTTTGATGCGGCGATGCGCGCGAGCAGGGAACCTTGATACACAATTGGGTGCACGCGGATGGTGAAGAGCAGTCCGGATACGGGCGAGTTCACTTGTTCGCGCGTCTGGCCGGAGACCGGGTCCACTATTCTGCCGATGAGTTCCCCCTTCTTCACCATTTTATGTTTTAAAAATTGGATCGAGTCGTGCGCTACGAACAGGCCGGAAGTTTCCGCGCTCAGGAACACCACATTTTTTTTGCCGGCGATGCAGACTCGTTGTTGTGTGTTCTTTGACTTTGTTGACGGGGCGAACTTTGTAATTGCCGTGCGGTCCAGCCCGCCCAGCGCAGATATCCAGCGGAGTATCCCTCTGGCTACATTCTGACAAAGTTCTTTGTCTATTTCAAGTGCGTGTCCGGCCTGGATGACGAATGTTTTTTTGCCGGCCTGGCTCATGGTCTGGGAGAGGTGCACAGTCTCGAGCGCGGTGACTTCTCTCAGCCAGATGACAGGCAATCCGAACGCGCGCGCAAGGGTGAGTGTTTTTTTGTCGTGATGGTAGAGGCGGACTTGCGGCGATTCGCGGACGAACATGTTGGATGAGTGAATGTCCACAAGGTGCGTGAGATCGGAAAGTTCATTGAACACGGCTCCGGCCACGCGCTGGCTGGTTTCGCCGCGGTCGTATCCGGGGAACATGCGGTTGATGTCAGTCTCGTCGAACGGCCAGAACCGGACGGAATTGTTGATGCCCGGCGGATTGACGGACGAGACGATTTTTATTTTTGCGCGGAGAGCGGTTTTGGCGCTGGTCTGGGATAACGCGGTGAAAAATTCGGACAGAAGCGCGCAGATGTAGATGCCGTTCAACTCGTCGCCGTGGATGCCGCTGGTAACGCCGATGCAGAGTGTGTCGTGCTTGCGGTCGGGCGGGAGAAATTCCATTTTGGAAAGCACGGTCGGGGGTCCGGACGGGCTTTCGAGACGGGCGAAAATTTCGGGGTGAGGGGTCATGGCTGTCTCATTTTACTCATCCGGTCACTATCCTTCCCAGCAGGGAACCCGGATAGCTGACGGGGTGGGTCTTTAGAGTAAATAAGAGACCGCTTTCCGGGGCGCGGATTTCTTCCACCTTTTCGCTGAGAGCGGGCTGGATGATTTCGCCTATCAGAGCGCCTTTGCGCACGGATTCGCCGACGGTGAGACGCGAGACGAACAGGCCGGCGCGGTCTGCGTTCAGATAAATCACGTTGGAATCTGTGGCCACTTTCGGGGGATGGAGAACGGGTTCGGTGCCGTCCTGCAAAAGTTTCATGTGGCGGAGCAGGTTCAGGATTCCCTCGGAAATGCGCTCGATGTATGACAATGTAAGACGGTGCGAAATGCCGCACTCAATGACGAGTGTGGGGATTTTAAGCTGGTTCAGATTGAATGAGAGTGTGGTCTCGATAACAGTGGGCGCGTCGTGCAGCCAAACGATGTCCACGTCGAGATAGTCGGCGTACGGGGCGGCGAGCGCGCGGAACTTGTCGAGGATGCGCACTTGCGGCACTTCGGATACGAACAAATTGGATGAGTGGATATCTATGACAAGGTCGGAATGTTTGATTTCGTTGAACACGGCTGCGGCGATGCGCTGAGTGGATTCGCCCGACGGGTCGCCGGGGAACTGGCGGTTGATATCAATTTTTGTAAAGGGCCAGAACCGGTGCGAGACGTCGGCGCCGAGCGGGTTCATCACGGGAATGAGACGGACTTTGCCGGTAAGTTTTCCCCCGGCGGCATGGATTTCCGACAAACGCTGTTTGACGCGGTGACAGATGTAGAGACCGTCGAGTTCGTCGCCGTGCAGACCGGAACAGATGCTGACTGTGGCTGTGCCGCGCCCGTTGTGACGGTCTCCGCCGGAAAATGTGGGTGCGAACTCAGTGGCGAGCAGTTTCAAGCTTTCGCCGATGGGCATGGACAGTTCGAAAAACGGGCGTGTGACGGTTTTCATTTTTTTGTTTCCATCCACTTCACGCTGATGACGGATTTCATTTCGCTGGTGCCGCCGGCGGAACGGAAACTGCCCTGCACGGGACGGGAATCCAGGTAGTCGCGTCCGCGCGAGACGATTATTTTGGGCAGATCATCTTTATCTTCTGTGGGGTCGTATGTGCGCCAGGTTCCGTCGGAAAAATAAACTTCGGCCCAGGAATGCATTTCGGTGCCGTTCAGTTGGTATCCGCCGACGTAACGGGCAGGGATGCCGGCGCTGCGCACCAGTGAAAGAAATACGTGCGTGAGGTCCTGGCAGACGCCTTCTCTCATGCGCAAAGGGCCGGAGGAATCGGTGTGAGATTCGGTGACGCCGGACCGGTACCGGATTTGAGTGTGCACCCACTGACGCATGGCGCGCACGGTGTTTCCCCACTTGCCTGAGCTGTTCTTTAAAATGGATTGGGCGATGCGGCGGGTCACACCGTCGAGGATGACTTTGCCGCTTTCATTTTCAAACTGTTCGAGGTCAGGGGCGCGCTTTTTGTTTTGCCAGGCGCTGATGGACATTTCGTCCGCGTCCGACGGGGCGTAGGTTTCGCGGAAAAGTTTAACGCGGGAACGGAGCTCGATTTTCATTGTTTCGTGCGGTACGGATCTTGAAAACAAAATAACGGGATTGCCCCACGAGTCAGTGTAGGTGGACGCGCTGTAGACGGGCGTGGTGGAATAATTGAATTCGACAGGTTCCTGGAATTCTGTTTTCATCGGAGATTTGCGCAGCCAGATACGGTTGCCGTGCACGGGCGAGGGGTAGCTGACCTCGAATGTTTCGACGAGCGCTGCTTCGCCCAACAATGCGCGTGGGTCCGTCCGGGAAAGAGTACGCACAGCAGTGGTCACTTTTTCATTACCCAGGTGCCTTTGATGAGACCGCCGCTGGATGAGTTCACCACGCGTGTGCCTTGCTGTGCGATGCGGGTGAGTCCGGACGGCCAGACGTATATGTCGCGTCCTTGTTTGCCGCCCATAAGCGCGTAGGCGCGCAGGTCCACGAACGCGTCGCTGAGCTCGATGGTTTCACCAGTGCTGGACGCGCGGACATGCGCGGAAAAATCGAGGCAGTCCTGTGCAATATAGTTGAGCGGTTCGGCAATTACTTTGCGGCGGAAGATGTCGAGTTCGTCCTTTTTGGCTTCGGGTCCGATGAGAATGTCATGTCCGCCGTAACCTTCGCGGCATTTGATGACCATTTTATCGAGACGGTCGAGGACGTATTTTCTTTGTTTAGGGTCGACAAGTGAGTAGGTGGGCGCGTTTTCCAAAATGGGTTCTTCCTTAAAGTAATGGCGGATGAGGTCGGGGATGTAGGGGAAGATGCCTTTGTCGTCGGCGACGCCGGTGCCCCAGGCGTTGGCCAGATTCACTTTTCCGGCGAGATAGGATTCGGACAGGCCAGGGACAAAGAGGTCGAGGTCCTGCACGCGGCGGTAAACCATGTGCACGCGCAAGGGTCCACGGTTGGTGCGCATCATGAGATTTTTTTCTGAGTCGACAAAAAGGTCGCGCGGCTCAACGAG
>CAYHWZ010000221.1:0-4741 GCA_964359975.1 uncultured Elusimicrobia bacterium
GGGACGCGCGCTGGCGGAAGGTGAACCGGAAGGTTTTGTGCAGATTGTTTCCGACGACGCGCAGGACAGGGTCATCGGGGCGCAGATCATCGGGGCGCATGCCACTGAACTCATCCACATACCGGCTTTGGCCATTAAAAAAAATATGACGCGCGCGGAAATTTTGCAGACGGTGTTTGCTCATCCCACTTTTGCCGAATCCATCCGGGGAGCGCTGGCGCGATGAGAACTGCGCCGCTGCCTGCAGCGTTCCGCCAGAATATCCCGCACGGAAAACGTTTTTTTGAAGTGAAGGACGCGCTGTCGTCACTTTCGCTGAACACGGTGTGCGAGGAAGCTGTCTGTCCCAACCGCACGGACTGTTACGCACGCGGGACGCTGACGTTCCAGATATTGGGTGATTTGTGCACGAGACGGTGCGGATTCTGCGCGGAAAAGACCGGGCTGCCGAAACCTGTGGACAGCGCAGAACCGGACCGCGTGGCTGAAGCTGCAGCGCGGCTGCATCTTTCGCACGCAGTGGTCACGGCTCCGGCGCGGGACGATTTGCGCGACGGCGGGGCATCGCATTTTGCCGGCACGGTGAAAACTTTGCGCAGCCGCAATCCGCGCATTACCATCGAGACGCTGGTGAGCGACCTTCAAGGTGTCGAATCATCTTTGATTACAGTGCTGGCAAGCGGTCCGGACGTGTTCAATCATAATATCGAGACGGTGCGTCGTCTCACGCCGAAAGTGCGGGCTAAAGCTGGGTACGATTCGTCGCTGAAAGTGCTGAAATTTGCAGCAGAATTTTTCAGGCAGAATCCGGCACTGAACGGCAAGGTGAAGTCAGGTCTGATGGCAGGTTTGGGTGAAACGGAGAGTGAAATTATGGAAACGTTCCGCGATTTGCGCGAAGCAGGCGTGCAGTATGTGACGCTAGGTCAATATCTTCAGCCGTCGGCTCAGCATCTGCCTGCGGTGCGATACTACGATGTGAAAGAATTTGATGAACTGAAAAATGCGGCCAATGCACTGGGATTTGAAAAAGTTTCCTGCGGGCCACTGGTGAGGTCGTCCTATCATGCGGACGAAATGGTCCATGTCATCTAAACGCACAGCGCTTTACGACGAGCACAAGAAGGCCGGGGCGCGGTTCACGGAATTTGCCGGATGGGAGATGCCGGTACTGTACGCGGGCATTGTGAAAGAGCATCTGGCGGTGCGCGGTCAGGCAGGACTGTTCGACATTTCGCATATGGGGCAGGTCTTTGTGAAGGGAAAACGCGCGCTGGATTTCCTGCAGAAAATCTGCACCAACGACATTTCCAAATGCGCTCCGGGCAAGGCGATTTATTCGCACATGTGCAATGAGCGCGGTGGAGTTGTGGACGATATTTTTGTATATTGTCTTTCCGGAGAAGAATATCTTGTGGTGGTGAACGCCGCGACCACGGACAAGGATGTGCGCTGGATGACGATGCACAATTCGTTCGGCGCGGAGTTGGACGACCGCAGTGCGGAACTGGGCATGATTGCGCTCCAGGGACCGGCGGCGGACGCAGTCGCGGGAAAGATTTTCAAAGATTTACCGTCGAGACATGCCATCAGCATGCAGAAATTCGGCTTGCACGATGTGTTCATCTGCCGGACAGGGTACACGGGCGAGGACGGGTTTGAGTTTATTTTGCCCGCGTCCGCGTCGGCTGAATTTTGGAAATCGCTCATGGAATGCGGCGGCGGTCAGGGTCTCATTCCCTGCGGATTGGGGGCGCGCGACACTCTGCGTCTTGAGGTCGGGTACCCGCTCTACGGGCTGGACATTGACGACGACCATTCGCCGCTGGAAGCAGGGCTGAACTGGGTGGTCAAACTGGCCAAAGCTGATTTCGTCGGGAAACCCGTGCTGGAACAGCAGAAAAGCGCGGGACTGAAACAAAAACTGACTGCATTCAAACTGAAGGACAGGGGCATACCGCGTCACGGGTCACAGATTTTTTGTAAGGGCGCGGAAACCGGCGTGGTGACCAGCGGGACTTTTTCACCATCACTGCAGATCGGGATTGCTGTTGGATATCTGCCGGCAGGAGCGGACGGAGCTGTGGAAATCGAGTGCCATTCCAAAAAAGTTCCGGCGGAGATTGTGTCGCTGCCGTTTTACTCGCACAAAAGGAGCTGAATTTATCATGGATTTGAATCAACTGAAGTTCAATGAATCGCACGAGTGGGTCGCGCCCGACGGTAAAGTGGGCATTTCGGACCATGCGCAGAAAGAGATCACGGACGTGGTCTTTGTGGAGTTGCCGACCATCGGAAAAGCTGTGGTCAAAGGCGCCGAAGCCGGGACAGTGGAATCGGTCAAGGCCGCGTTTCCCATCTACACGCCCGTGTCCGGAAAAGTGGCGGCAGTGAACAGCGCTCTGGCCAAAGACCCGGCATTGGTGAACCAGTCTCCGTATGAGAATGGATGGATGTTCCAGGTGGAAATTTCCGACCGGAAAGAATTGGACTCGCTCATGACGCACGAGAAATATCAGGAATTTCTGAAAACCGAAACGCACTAGAAACGTGAGGGCACTATAATATGAGATTTACCAGCAACACTACGGAACAAGTCAGCGAAATCCTGCGCGCGGTAGGGGTGAAGGATTTTTCCGAACTCGTGGCAAATATTCCGTCGGCAGGCGCGTTCAAACCGAAATCCGGCGGCGTGCTTAAAGACGGTCTGTCGGAAATGGAAGTGGCGGCCCGGCTGAAAGCGCTGGCTGCGCGGAACAAAGGGTCGGAAGATATGCCCTGTTTTTTGGGCGCGGGTTCGTACCGGCATTTTGTGCCTGCGGCGGTGAACGCGCTTATCACGCGCGGAGAGTTCCTCACTGCATACACACCGTATCAGCCGGAAGCAAGCCAGGGAACTTTGCAGGCGACATTTGAATTTCAGTCGTTCATCGCGGAACTTTACGGAATGGACGCGGCTAACGCTTCGCTCTACGACGGCGCGTCGGCATTGGCAGAAGCCGCGATATTGGCTCTGCGCGAAACAGGTCGTCAAAAAGTGCTGGTTTCATCCGCTGTGCATCCGGAGTACCGCCGCACGCTCCGCACTTTTCTGGCCAACTATGAAATTGTGGAAATACCGTGCGAAAACGGCGTGACCTCCGCAGCCAAAACCGCTCAACTCTGCGACGGAACCGTAAGCTGTGTGCTGATGCAGAACCCCAACTTTTTCGGATGCATTGAAGACTGCGCTGCGATTTCGGATATTGCGCACAAAGCCGGGGCATTGTCTGTCGTAAGCGCGAATCCTCTGGCCGCAACTCTGCTTGCTCCGCCGGGAGAATGCGGCGCGGACATTGCGGTCGGCGAAGGACAGCCGCTCGGTATTTCACCTAATTTCGGCGGACCGTACCTGGGACTGTTCGCCTGCAAAGACAAACATTTGCGCAAAATGCCCGGCAGGATCGTGGGCATGACCAAAGATCTCGACGGTAAACGCGGATATGTTCTCACGCTCCAAACACGCGAACAGCACATCCGCCGCGAAAAAGCCACTTCCAATATCTGCACCAACGAAGCGCTCATGGCGCTGGCAGCAACGATTTATGTTTCAATGCTCGGACCGGAAGGTCTGCGGGAAACCGCCGGACTGTGCCTGCAAAAATCGCATTATGCGGCGCGCGAGATTGCGAAAGTGCCGGGATATTCGATTGCGTTTGCGTCGCCGTTCTTCAATGAATTTGCGGTAAAGTCCAAAACACCGCCGGACAAAATATCGGAAACGCTCCTCGCGCGGGGAGTAATCGGCGGTCTGCCGCTTAAGAAGTATTATCCGGAACTGGCGGACTGCACATTGTTCTGCTGCACGGAAACGAACAGCAAAGCGCAGATTGACGCGCTGGTTTCCGCGCTGAAAGAGGTTGCCTGACCATGACCGAACCTACAGTTTTTGAAATCAGCAAGAAGGGCAAGCGCGGCACGCTGTTCCCGAAATGCGACGTGCCTGCAATGGCGCAGACGGAATTGTTCCCCGACCGTTTTACACGCAAAACCGCGCTGAATCTGCCTGAACTTTCCGAACCGGAAGTGGTGCGCCATTTTACGCGGTTGTCGCAGCTCAATTTTTCCGCGGACACGCATTTTTATCCGCTCGGTTCATGCACGATGAAACACAATCCGCGAGTGAACGAACTGGCCGCGGCTCTGCCCGGATTCACCCAGGCGCATCCGTACCAGTCTGAAACGCTTTGTCAGGGCACGCTGGAACTTCTTTGGGAACTGGAACAGATGCTCTGCGAGCTGACCGGCATGTCCGCGTTCAGTCTGCATCCGGCGGCAGGCGCGCAGGGTGAGTTGACCGGACTTTTGGTCACGCGCGCGCATTTTCAGGCGAAAAAGCAATCGCGCAATGTGGTGATTGTGCCGGACACAGCGCACGGGACGAACCCTGCAAGCGCGGCTCTGGCAGGATTTTCCGTTCAGTCCGTACCGTCGAACGCAGCCGGGCGCGTGGACCTAGACGCACTCAAAAAATTGCTCACGCCGGACGTGGCGCTGGTGATGGTGACGTGCCCCAACACGCTCGGACTTTTTGAAGACCAGATTCAGCAGATAGCGGACTGCGTGCACAAGAACGGGTCATTGCTGTATATGGACGGCGCGAATTTCAACGCGCTCGTGGGACTGGTAGAACCGGCCAAACTCGGATTTGATATCATGCATCTTAACCTGCACAAAACTTTCAGCGTGCCGCACGGCGGCG
>CAYHWZ010000222.1:0-4704 GCA_964359975.1 uncultured Elusimicrobia bacterium
GAATTTATAAAATTTACCCATCCGCAAAAAATCCCCCATTCTGCAGAGGTCTTGATTATGATGAAGATGAACTGTTGACAGCCGTTGAGGCGATTGACTCCGGCAGATATAAGGCAATGCTATATGACGAAAAACAGGCGAGCTTTGTCAAAGATATGCTGACTGATATATTCATCGGAGCTCACGGAAACGAATATGTCATGCAAAAAAACGAGCGTGGCAACAAGATTATAAAACTCAAAGGGAGCAATCAGAATCCTATAGAAACGTTTGTTGCAAATCTCAGGTTGGTGGCAGGTCGGCTGGTGGACACGCTTAGAGAGAAGGGAGTCCGCGCCGCCATATTCCAGCATTGGAAAGAACTCCCGGAAGATCTGACCGTGACTAGGGATCCGACACTCGAAGAATTAGCCGGCCATTTATTGGGAAAGAATCCGAATCATTCCGTGTCGAATGAAATCTACTTCATCAGACATCTCAAAGACCAGCTCAGAAATATGATGAATATGCAGGATGACGAAAAACTTCTTCAAGAGGAAAAGATTTCGTTGGAGCAGATTAAAATGGAATACAAAAATGTCCTTGAACAACTGGAATTTGCTGAACATGCTGTTTTCGGTATGTACACCTATTCTAGCAACGAAGAAAAAGAACAAATGAGACAAAAAGCGACAAAATTAATATTGAACAGGGTCATGGGCGAGAAGGCGCAACCGGCGCTGTTCTCGATAGCTGGCAAAGAAGGCACGGGTGGTCATGCCATGATGGTAGAAGTGGTTCGCCAGGATAAAGTGCCGGATCAGAAGGACGACCTTTATTCCATTATCATCTACAACAGCGGTAAGGGACTTGACGACCATCATGTGTATCTTTACGACCGCAAGACCGGCATAAAAAAGGCCGAAACCAAATTGACGGTTTATGATATAACAGGCAAAAAACTTGAGGAAACTGTCGGCAAGCTTGTACAAGGAAGCTCCTTACTCTCCGTTGACGATATCTATCACGAGATCTATCGTGCAGGAATCCTTGCGGACAACCCTCCAGGCACATACCTGCAATCTCCGCAAAAGGACAACAACTGCGCCTATGAATGTGAGATGACATACTTGAAACATAAACTGGGCAATCGGGCCTATCTGTACAACAAGTATGACATGCTTAAGAGGGCCAGCCAAGGCCTCGACGAGAGTAATCCAATGAAAGTCCAATTGCAGGATAAGGCCAATCGCGTGCTTGCGCGTCTGAGGTCCGGCAAATTGAGCAAATCGTACAAAATTGAACGGAACTGGACAGCAGATTTACGCAAGGAATTGCTGAACAGAAATCCTTCTGACAGTAGTAATATTTTTGCAAAATATCAGGAACAGCTAGATCACCACGGTAACACTGTAGCGCTTCGATATGCTGCGGCTTATGGCACACTAAAGGACGTCCAATCTCTCTTACCTTCTTTGGATCCAGAGCAATTTAAATACAGTATACCCCAGTCGATAAAGTTTGCCCTTATCCATAACAAGTATGAAACCTTAAAATTGCTGATGGAAAAATATCCCAATTACTGGCCTGCCATTTCATCTTTGCTTATAGAGGCATTGGAGACCCCTGCCGAACAGTTAACTGATTCACAAAAATTTCTGTTGGAAAAAGAATCTACCTATGACCAACTCTTGGCTGCAGTTGTATCGGGCAAAAATGATTTGGTACGGAAGATAATTCATGCGAAAACAATTCAGATGAGGTGGGACAAAGGCAACAGCGCACTATCGCAAGTGAAACTTTTCATAAATCGAAAGGATAAAAATGGACATACCCTTGTTCAACATGCGGCATATGAATCCAATTTGGATATGGTTGACCTGCTGCTCCGACTGGGTGCCAATTTGAACGAAGCGGATGCTTTAGGTACGACCCCTCTCAAGATGGCCGCATACGAAGGCGACGCTGCTATGTCAGTCCATCTGATCCGTCGCGGCGCACACTTTACTACCAAGGAATACTTTACCAAGTTTGGCAAAAATGGGGCCGCTATACGAAACGCAATCAGGATTGCCCGAATATTGCGCGACAACAATGAACTTGCCGCTGACTTTGACGGTAAAATTGACAATGCGAATGAGTACCTTAATTTGTTCAGCCGCAATGAACTTAAGTCCCTGGAACTCAGCCATTTGATGGAATTGTTAACCAACACCGCTGAAACAAAGGTATGGCCGTCGGTCGATTACTTGTTGAATGTAATCATGCATAAATCAGGCCCGGATGCCGGACGAATAGCAGCCGAACAGATTGTCATGAAGTTTTTGCCCCTGGGTATCCCCGCAGACACATTCCTGGCATTGATGAATAACTGGCACATCTCACCCAACCTTCGATTGACTGACGGAAGGACACTCCTGCACTATTATGTGGGCCGTGCAGACGAAAAGATGGTGATTGAATTGTTCAAATTGGGCGCGGACCCGGCTCTGCGCGGACCGCGAACAGGGTTCCTCTGGCTGAAACAAGGCCGCACCCCTCTGGATCTGGCGAATCAAAAACTGCGTAATGCGCCGAGCCCTGAAAAAGACAAGTATCAGAACATAGTGCGCATACTCACCGCAAGTCACCCCAATCCCGTTAATACTGACAATAAATCACAAAGCCACGCAGCAGAAGTTAAACTCGACTCATTGTCCATTGAAAGTGATGAGAAATCCGATGTTGTCCCGTTCCTCCCAGACTGGTTCGAATGGTTCAGGGATGTGGACCCCAACACGTTTGCGTCGTATCTGGTCGGCATTGAAACAAAACTGCTGGCTGTAGTGGATGTGGCTATAAGTCATATGTTTGCGCGGGGAATTAAAAGTCAGAAAATATTTTCCAAAGAATACCTGGAACAGTTCACCCGACTGCTGCGGTCTCTGGCATTTGAATTGAGATATCCCGGCAGCGCGTTTGAGAATATTGTCATTAACCGGTTGTCTGAATTTCTTAAAGGAATCCCGGGCCAGTCAGCCGACCAGGACCGTCTGATTTCCGATGTCATCAAAATTCAGCACGGGAGTTATCAGTTCAACAGCCATGCGCATGCACCGGACCGCGCAGACAGTATTACCAGTCACCTCGCAGACGTCTTTGCCGCGGCGCACGGCAGCAGCCACATGTCGGTAAATGACGGCGACAACAGACTAAAAAAAGTGAAGATTCAGGACCAGAGGACTCTGGACGAATACCACAGCGGCTTGCGGAATTTCGCCGCGAAACTGGTGGAAATCATGCGCACCTCAAATGTCAACGACGGTATCCTGTACCATGAAAAGAGACTCCCTCCGAAACAACGGCTGTTTAATCCCTCGGCGCCGAATGAATTGAGCGGGCACCTGCTGGGCAAAGATTCTAATACGAGCGCCGCCAGCACACTGAACTTTCTATCTCTTGTCACCGACACTATGCGGAAAATGCTGGATGATCCCGGCCAAAATGATCTGCTCGACCCCTATCGAAATTCCTACCAGGAACCTCTCAAACTGCTTGAGTTTGCCAAAGAAATTGCCGCGGCGTTCAAGAACAGCGGGACGAATTCCAAAGTGGCCCGTAATGCCGCTAAAACAATATTGAAGGACCTGCGCAACAATCAGCGCACACTTTTCCCTCTAAACAGCCACGATCATGCGCTCCTCATAGAAATCCGTCAGCAGGAAAACGGCAGATATTCCATCACCATCTACAATTCGGGTGCAGGACTCGGTCAGCATCACGTCGGAGTCGAACGTATCGGCAAAACAGCCAAATTTCAAACCAAAGTCACCATCTATAACGCAGACCTGCGGGATATTGAAGAAAAACTCCCCGACCTCATGCAGGGCGAAAGCAAAACTACCATAGACGATATCTACTTTTCCCTCATGACGCTCGGAAAAATGGGGGACAACGAACCCGGCACTGTGCTGCAGTCCCCGCAAAAGGACATCAACTGCGCGTACGAGTGCATCATGGCTTTTCTCAGGCACAATCTGGAAACTCCGCCGTACCGATATTTCAAACAATTCACGCTGATAGAAAATGCATTGCAGCAGGAAAATGAGTTGATAAGAAATCATCTGCTGGTCAAGGCCGAGAATACTGTTCTTGAACCCGCAGTGCCGCCGCAATCCGAAGAGTCCAAGAATATCGATAACTGGACAAAAGATTTGAGGGGGGATTTGCTGAGTTCCAGGGAATTCGCATTTACCAACTACATTGGAGGCATAGACGATTCGGGCAGAGAAGTGGTTCATTATGCGGCCGCGCACGGCAATCCTGCCGATATGGAACACTTGAAAATGACTCTCCCTGATTACGACAGGTCTCTTAATGTCGACGAAACAGACAATTTCGGCAGAACTCCTCTCCACTACGCCGCTATATACGGGAATCTTCCTGTGTTTAATTGGCTGTTAGAGAACAAGGCCTCCGTCTTGCGCGCCGATAAAGGAAAGAGCACCGCGCTTCACATCGCGGCTTTGCGCGGCAACATGGATATGGTTCGGCGACTAATCCGGGAAAACAAATCAGAAATTAAAAGTGCACTGGATGCAACGGATTGGGAGGGAAATACACCGTTTCTCAACGCTGTCCAGAGCGGGAATCTGGAGCTTGTAAAATTTCTGGCGGAGCAAGGATCGAATCTCAATGCCGCACGGGACAGCGGACATACCGCCATTCACGTAGCCGTACAGATGG
>CAYHWZ010000223.1:0-4685 GCA_964359975.1 uncultured Elusimicrobia bacterium
ATGGCCAAACATCCGGAACTGGTCATTAAGCTCATCCGGAACACGCGGCAAAAGGGACTGGGGCGCAACTTTGCGGATATTGCGTTCATCGGGTGCGGGAAATATTACAAGTGGCTCGGCGGGAGCAACCGCGAATTTTCCGACGATGTGGCTGCGATTTTGAAACCCATGGGCACAGTGGATATGGTGCTGCCCTACCTTGCCGACGACCAGCGCAATATCAAGCGTCGCATTCTTTCCATTCTTTTCACAAAAATAATCAACATGATGACCGGGTACTCGCTGAAATATTACAACGGATCCGTGCTGCACAAACGGTACAACGTGATGCGGTGGCACTCGTACAGCTACGGATACTCGTTTCAGGCGGAACTCATCATCCGGTTGATGGAAGAAGGCGCGACTTACTGCGAAGTGCCGACGAAATGCGGCGAACCCACAAATGTCAAGACCAAAGCTTTTGCGCTGCCAAACGTGTTGTCGGTGGTGCACAGTCTTCTGCAGATATTCATGCACAATGTGATACGGCGGAGACTGTTCGGAAAATAAACTTGTCATGAAAATCGCCTGCGTGATATTCGACCTGGACGGCACGCTGGTGGACACTGCCGGAGATATCACCGCCTCGCTCAACTACACTCTAAAAAGACTTAAATTTCCGATGGTAACCGAATCTGATGTCATGGATTTCATCGGCGACGGGATGCACAGTCTCCTTTCAAAAGCCACCGGCAGGACGGAACCGGAATTCATTGAACGCGGCGTGCGGATTTACCGCGCGCATTATGCCAGACACTGCTGTGACTTGTCGCGGCCGTATCCGGGAGTTTCCAGACTGCTGGGCGAACTTTCCGGTCACAAAATGGGGATTGTGACTAACAAGATTGAGAAGATTTCGCTTAAGATTATCAAGAAGCTGGGAATTTTTAGGCAGGTGCGGCACGTGTTCGGCGGGGATACTTTGCTGAACAGAAAACCGCACCCGGAACCTGTGGAAAAAATGATGAAACTGCTCGCTTGCAGGCCGGATCAGACGCTTTTCGTCGGGGACAGTCCCACGGATATCCAGGCCGGTCACAATGCGGGCGCGTTCACCTGCGCGGTAACGTATGGTTACAAATCAAGAAGTGAACTTGCGAAACTGAAACCGGATTTTACCATCGGCAAGTTTTCGGAATTGAGAAGGATACTGAAGCCATGACTCTTGCTCACGATCAGTCCCGCGAAAAGGGTGTGCGGTCCGCGCTATTGTGGGTGCTGTACGGAAATGTTGCAGTAGCTGCGGCGAAACTCGTGTACGGGTACTGGACCGGTTCGCTCAGCATGCGGGCGGACGGGTTTCATTCGCTGGCGGATTCCACTTCCAACATTGTCGGGCTGATTGGCATCACGCTCGCGGCCAAGCCTGCCGACGAGGAACATCCGTACGGTCATCAAAAATTTGAGATGATAACTTCGTGGCTGATAGGAGCCATGATACTTTTGGGGATGTTCAAGATGGTGAGCGAAATTTTCAAAGGCGGAGACGGGCCGCTTTTCAGGGAAGTCGGCGCGGGAGGGTTCAGCGTGGCCATCGGGACGTTCATTATCAACGGGCTTGTGGCGGCGTGGGAAAGGAAAATGGGCACGGAACTGAAAAGTCCGATACTGCTGGCGGATGCGCGCCACACTGCCAGCGACATGCTCGCCACCGTCGGAGTGTTCGGTTCGTTTGTGGCGGTGCGGATGGGATATTATCAGATGGACAAGATTGTGGCCTCAATGATTGTGCTCATGATAGGGTGGGTGGCTTTGGGCATTTTCAAAAAGGGCGCGGCTGTGCTTGTCGACAAGTCACAACTGGATGCATCCGAAGTGACTAAGACTGCGCTGTCTGTGCCGGGCGTGCTGGACTGTCACCGCGTGAGGTCCAGAGGCATCGAGGGATGGGTGGCGGTGGATTTTCACATTTTGCTTGATGGTAAAATCACGCTGGAAGAATCTCACCACATTACGCACCTCGTGGAAGAAGCGGTCAGAAACAGGTTTCCCGATGTGGTGGATGTGGTCATTCACACGGAACCTGAAAGCAGCGGACACGAACCCCATCCGTGGGAAAAACCGGCGACTTAAAGAAAATTACTTAGTTTAAAAGAGCGGGTTCGGATTCGGTTTGGGTGATTTCCGACTCCACGCGGTGGACCCACTGCGTGATGTGGATGCGGGACTTTTCCGGCAATCTGTCAAAGCTGACTCCAACGATATACTTGGTATCCTGTTTGTGCGCATGTTTTACAATTCCCTTGATATTTTTGACGCCTTCGATTCCGAGCGATTCCGTATTGACCACCAATTTTGAGCCCACACCGACGGCTGAGTTTATTTCAAGCATGCAGCCGTCCGCGCCCAGATTGCGGATTGTTGACTGATTGATTTCGTCGGACAATCCTTCGAGGTGATAGGTGACGACGGACTCGATGCCGCGCCGCATGTACCGCCTGGAAACCCCATCCACGTCGGAGACCTCATAGATCTCAATAGGTTTTTCCTTGCCTTTTACGGAGACGGGTTCCAGCTTAATAAGCTTGGCTTTCTTGCCCAGGATATCCGCCACGGTTTTGCTGATGACTACCTGACCGGCCTTGGCGGCGCTGCAAAGACGGGCCGCAAGATTGATATTGTCGCCTATCACGGTATAGTTCATCTGCTCTTCAGACCCCATGTTGCCCATCACCACCTCGCCGCTGTGAATGCCGATACCGAGCTGCATCTGTTTTTCGCTGAGTTTGGAGCGGGACCAGTTGAGCGCATGACAATACTTCTGGATTTCAAGGCCGGCACGCACAGCGGAAAGTTCCTGGTCGTCCCCCTCAAAAATCGCCATCACTTCGTCGCCGACATATTTATCCACGTTGCCGCCCCGATGAGTGATCACTTTGGCCTGCAGATTGAGATAGATGTTCAGAATTTTTACCACTTCTTCCGGGGAAAGTTTTTCAGACATTGAAGTGAAACCGCGCACGTCGGAAAACAGGGCGGTGACCTGTTTGCGTTCGCCGCCGAGTCTCAGTTTGGCGGTGTCGCGGCTTTTGCGGATACTTTTAAGCGCGGAGTTGGAAAGATATTTTTCCATGTGCAATTTTTCGCGCAGACTGAGGATCATCTGGTTGAACGATTCGGTAAGACGGCCGATTTCGTCGCGGTAAAACACTTTCACCTGCTGGGACAAGTCACCGCCGGCCACCATCTGGATGGCAACTGCCAGAGTGTATATGGGCTGTGTCAGCACCCGGGACAACCCGAATGCAATGAGCAATCCGATGGCGACAAAACCCATGGAAATCCAGAAGAAGGCGAGTTTCTGACGGGAAATTTCGTCGCGGAGTTCTTTTTCCGACAACCCGATACGGGCCGTGCCGAGACGGAGATTTTTCGCCTTGTACATGACGGGCAGAGATGCGTCCATGATGGGCAGATTATTGAAAATCCAGTTTTGGAAAAGGAGCGTTTCGGCCTGAGCGGCGATGAGGTCCGTGGGCGTATCGAGTGTTTTTCCTTTTTCCGTCAATAAATTATGCGCGAACACCTGTCCTTTTGAGTCAAGAACCATGGCATAGACTACGCCGGAATTCTGCTGAATATCTTTAATGGTCTGATAAATTGAAAGTTCGTCGCGGGTAAGCAGTCCTTCCTTGCCGACGTTGGCCAGCTGCTGGACCAGCACTTCGGCGCGCTTTTTCATTTCGGATTCAAGGACTTTTTTCTGCCGGGAAAAAGTGACAAATCCCAGCGATGCTATTGCCAGCGCCAGCACCATGACAAGCGCGCCTGCGATCTTGTACCGGATACTCATAGACGAGACCAGGACAAAAACGCGCGTATAGGTCTGCACCACGGGCACCCGTTCTTTGACACGGGACAAAGTCATGCTCATGACGCTGAAGGAGTTTCTGAAAAGTTCGGCGAGTTTCCGGGAGGGCTGCGTGGGTGGAGATTCTACTACGGTGGTTTCAACCGGCTGAGGGGCGGACACTTCGACGGGTTCAGGCGGTTTCTGCAGTTCTTCTTGTTCCATTATCTGTTTTCCATTTCCTTGAGAGTCTTGAGCACCTGCTCGGTTTTTTTCAGATAGTCGCGCGCTTTGTCCGCGAGGGGAGAGTTGGGACCGGCCTGAACTGCCTGCTGCCAGGATTTTTTCGCTTCGGCATAATTTTCCTGGGAATAGAACCGCATACCCTGGTCATAAAATTTTTGCTGTGCCTGAGGGTCTGCGGACTTTCCGGCGGGTTTGGAATCGGACTTAACAGCCTTTTTTGCAGGCGGATGGACCGGCTTGGCTTTTTTCGGCTGAAAATAAGCGCACCCGGAGATCATGATGACCAGGACTATAACTGCTTGCCGTATCATACCCCTCCCTCAAATTTGTTTGAATTTATCTTATATCAAAACCTGCTTGGCTGTCAATGCTGCGAATCCCGTTGCAAAACACGGAGCTTCAATTCCCTCAGATTTTTCATGACATTGTTTCCGCCCCTGCCGAAATAGTCGTGCAGACGTCCATATTCCTTGTACATCTCGGCATAAATCTGATGATTTTGTTTGTCCGGACTGTAACTTCTGACGGATTTGCCAGCCATGTTTGCGGCAGCTTTCTGAATCGTCGGCCATCCAATCCCCGGCCCGGCAGCAACCGCGCCCAAGACAGC
>CAYHWZ010000224.1:0-4628 GCA_964359975.1 uncultured Elusimicrobia bacterium
ATATGAGCTTTGGCCTTTTCCGCGTCCGTAAAATGTCCGGTGGACTCAATGACAATGTCCGCGCCGAGCTGTTTCCAGGGCAGTTTTGCAGGGTCTCTTTCCGCCAAAATCTTGATTTCTTTGCCGTCGATGGAGATGGCGCCTTCTTTGGCTTCCACTTTGCCCGGATAAATGCCGAAGGTGGAATCATATTTAAAAAGGTGTGCTGAAGTCTTGGCGTCCGTGAGATCGTTCACAGCCACAAAATTCAGATTCTTGTTCTTAAGACCTGCTTTCAATACCAGTCTGCCTATTCTACCGAAACCATTGATACCAACATTGACGGCCATTGCATTTCCTCCTAATGTGTTAATTAACTAATCGGGTTATTATATAAATTTATGAGAGGAATTCAAAATCAAGGGCGCAATATTGCGGGTATTTCAAAATAGAAGGTTGGCGGATGGTAGCCCATCCAAGAAAACAATCTTGCTTATGAGTTATTCCCCAAAACTCCCCCTAATCCCGCGCCAGTGTCAGCCCGCAGACGCTCTTTGCACCGTGTTTGCGCAGTTCGCGTGCGCACTCGTCTATCGTTGCGCCCGTCGTGGATACATCATCTATGACCAGTATATTCCGCCCTTTCAACGCGTCCTGAAATTTACCGTTGACTTGAAAAGCAGAATCCATATTCTTCATCCGGTCTTCTCTCTTGAGCCGGGTCTGGGAAACGGTTTTCCTGCGGCGGAGCAAAACCTGGTCCAGGACCTTGAGCGGCGCGCGTTGCCCCATTCTGCGGACAAACTCATCCGCCAGCAGCCGTGACTGATTGTATCCCCTCTCTCTCAAATTGGACGGGTGCAGCGGCACAGGTATCACAATTTCTGATTCGCGCAGTTCCACATGACGTTCCCACGCCTGCGCCAGAAGCGGACCCAGGTCGCGGCTCACGTAATCTTTCCCCCCGTACTTAAGCTGAAGAATCGCATTGCGCAGACTGCCTTCAAATACTCCGTGACACCGCACAAAATTGAAATGGCGCGCGCTCTTGCGGCACAAAAAGCAATGCATGCCTCCATGCGGTAAATGCACCCCGCACCGACGGCAAAACGGTTCCTTAACCGGTACAATCTCAACCCAGCAATCGCGGCAGATGTATCGTCCCCGGTCAAACGGCAGGTCTTTCTTGCAGCTCACGCATCGCAGCGGATAAATCAGATTAACAAACGCAAGCCAGATTTTAGTCATACCAGTACAGATAAACGGCGTGGTAAAGTGGTAAGGTGATAAGGTGGTAAGGTTGATATGTGAAAGATGGTGCTCATTGATATCCGTAGAGGAAAGAAGTGGAATGTTTCGCGATGTTTTCAGTTGTCTGCCTTACCACTTTACCACCTTATCACCTTACCACGCTGTTGCCGTTAACTTAGAACTGTATCGTAATGCGGTTGGTGAAACTGAACGTGGAGAAATCCTCCTCCTTCTTCGCCTTGTTCATGGTCCGTGTGTAGCCGCCGCCGAACGCGATGCGGATATTGGGCGTGAGTTCAAAGTCGCCGTTCAGGTTAAAGTCCATGTTGTCCACACTGCGGGTTTCGTCCACTCCGTCGCGCACCATGCCGTAACGGAACGAAGATGTGATGATGAGACGGTTGGTGAGCGTGAGCTGTTTGCCGAGCGGCAGACGGAAAAAGCGCGGCACATTGATGTCGCCGAATACACCGAGCGAACCGTTCCGCGTGATTTGGTCGGAAGTTTTCTTGCCTGTGCCGTCTTCGGATTCGGATTGCGCCTGGTCGTACCGGGGAGTGAACCGCCAGTTCCCCCACTTCAGCGTGGTGATGACCTGTCCGTTCAGACCTTGCGAACGGGTACGGCTGGTGACCTGGTTGGTGCGGAGGTTTTCTTCCTGCGAAACCGAGTTGACGTATCCGACGGAAAATTGCAGCAGACGGAACAGGGTAAAGGTAAAATCTCCCGCCGAGTTGCGTCCTGTGGATCGCGACTGGCCTGCGGTTTCGGACAGCCGTTCCTGATAATTGCCGTTCATACGCGTGTCGCTCATCCACCGCGACAGGAACAGCGGCTTTTCAATTTCCGACGTAGACATCACAAAATCCGGCCAGACTTTACTGTAACTGAAACTTTCCGTGCCTGTAGTGTCGGTCTTGGTTTGGCTCTCGGTGAAACTGCCGGAACCTGTGATATTCTTGAGCGGATTGTACAGACGGCTCTTGAAAAAGTTGTATTGTGAAAATCCTTCAAACACGCTCCACCGTCCGGACACGCGCTTGGAATCCGTTGCCGTCAGACTGGTGCGGCGGGCTTTGTCGTTGCTCTCAGTCTGCCCGCCGAAATCCAGCGGTTTGTTGCGGATGAGCATCTGGTCCGGTCTTTTGAAATAGAATGTCTCCAGTCCGCCGTCCAGGTTTTCGTATGCATCACCGTCGGAAATGCTGTACCCGCCGGAAAATCCCAGCGTGTTGATGAACGGGTTGGCCAGCCGCATATACGGAATATACTGAAACACGTCTTTCGGAGAAATAGATGCGGACACGTCCGCGTTCGACGAACGGGTCAAACTCTTGACTCCGCCGGGCAGAAACGTGCGCGTGCCGAAATTCACTGTGTTCACGTTGTAGCTTTCGGATGTATTGATTGAATAGCTGAATCCCGGCGACAGCCATGACAGCAGACGGAGTGAACTGGACACGGACGCGGACTGGCTGAGCGATTTGTTGTAGCGCGCCACGTTGTCCGGATTCTGGTCGGGCGCTGTACTGTACCAGACGCCTTTTTCTTCAAAACTTTTGCTGATGCTGTACGACGGGCTCAAACTCAACTGCGGCAGGAATTGGAACGATGTCCGCATGGAGTGACTTTCCCCCACGCTCCGCACTTGACTGTTCTCTTTGCGTAGCCGCAGATAGGAATTGGTCTGGCTGATACTGTACGAGAAATTCTGCGGGAGCGGCCTGAATGTCAGCCATCTGTCCAACCACATATATTGAAAAATATTGGGCTGCCACGGTATCGTATAACCGGACCCTGCGCGCCAGTTGTGGGTTTCATCTTCGCGTTCACCATCGCTGCGGAGCGCCAGAGAATGATCTGTGGAACCGTCCACGTTGACCAGATAGTTCTTGATATACGTAGGCAAAAGCGGCAGTTGGGTGAGCAGAAGCTGTCCGCTCAAACTCTGGCTGGTATTGATGGATTTACCTTCGTTGATGGACGGCACCAGTATGTTCGGGTCAGTAAGTGTCTGCACCTGCGGTGTCACAGTTTCGCTGTAGGACAAGCTGGAACTGAGCGGCAGGAACTTTATCCGGTTAACGTTCAGATATGCGCTGCCGCTCTTGGAATCCACGCCCGAACCTACCGATGTAAGCGTTTGGAAATTCCGGTCCACGAACCGCCAGCTTGCTCCCCACGAACACCAACTGGGCCAGTCGAAAGAAACGTTGGTGCGGTAAGCTTGTCCCGTGATTTTGACTGCGTCAGTGAGGAATATATCATCAATATATATTTTCTTAAAAGCAGGGTCCGGCGCGCCGGGAGGAATAATCACACCGACGGAAATTTGCGTGATGTTTCGCAGCGAAGGAGAGCCCACGCGTCCTCTCCACATGGCTCCGAACGGTCTTTCGGCATTGCGGTCCATCTGTCCATCGCGGTTCTTGTCCTCGATGTCCAGCTCATACAGACGCCATCCTGTAAAATCCAGCGAAGTCTTGAACTCAAAATAGTTGCCAGGCGTCCCTATCCGCATGAAAAAGGTATTGTTCGAATTGTCTCCGTAAAGGAAAAATTTGTATGTGCCGTGCTCGGAAAAGTCCATGGCCCTGGAAAATGTCTGACTTGTGGTCACTGTGGTGATATCTATGGTCGTATTCGCACGCTTGTACTGAATAGCCAGTGCCTGCTCCCTGCGTTTTACACCGGCGTCGTCCAGTTCGTAGAGTTCCTGGTAGGTCGGATGGCTGACCAGAGACGGATAGCCCGGATTGTCCGTACTGTTTTCGGCAAAAGCGCGCGCAGTGACCGAGGATATGGCCGGTTCCACTTTTGGCGCTTCAAACCGCGTGCCTACGGCAGAAACCCGTCCGAACCGCAGTGTGCCCGTGACAGACGCCGGAGTGGGATTGATAACGGTGATGCGCAGTTGTTTGACGGACGACCATCCTGCCTGGTCCTCGTTCGTAATATTGAGCGGTACCTGAAACACCCGCCATCCGCTCCAGTCCACTGTATTGTGAGCTGTGCCGTCGGGTTCCACCAGCGGATTATCTCCGGTCCCGATTTCTTTCTGGAAGTTTCCGGTCTGGTCGTCCGGGTCCAGTCGACCGTTAACGTCCAGGTCCATGGTGTCCAGCCGTCCGTTACCTTTTCCCACTGTAGTCGTTGAACCGTCCGGATTGACAAAATTCACACCTTCGTCTTCGCCCGGACTCAATGCGCCGTCCTTGTTCTTGTCCTCGGACCGGAGATTGGAGCCGCTGTCGGAAAGTTCCCCCACGCCTCCGAGACGGAACTGCAGACGCTCTTTGTTATTGTCGCCGTGTATCCAGATTTCAAGGAACTGTCTGCGGTTGGTGTAAAAGTCCACTCCTGCCCGGCTCAATGTCTGCACCACGGACGCTGCCTCG
>CAYHWZ010000225.1:0-4609 GCA_964359975.1 uncultured Elusimicrobia bacterium
AGAATGCGCAAGCTTGACCTCATGCTGAAAAATCTGCCGGAACCCAAAATCGAAGGGCCTGCGGATGCGGACATTACTCTGGTTGGATGGGGCTCGACTTACTACATTATCCGCGACGTTATCCGGATTCTGGAAAAAGAAAATATCAAAGTGAACCACCTGCACATCAAGTACCTCATGCCGTTCCAAAGCGAAGCTGTTTCCCGTCTCTTGAAATCCTGCAAAAAAACATTGATCATCGAGAACAACTTCACCGGTCAGCTCGAACGGCTCATCCGTCAGGAAACAGGGCTTTCCCTTCAGCACAAGTTCAGAAAATACGACGGCGAACCGTTCACCCCGACCGAAGTTTACCAGAAAGTGAAGGAACTGGTGTCGGGCGCAAAGAAACCGGAACTGGCCGCGCGGTAACTTTTTTTTAAGGAGGAATTTATCATGGCAGAAACACTCGATGTAGCGCCTTTTAAGTCAAAGATCAGCCCGGACTGGTGCCCGGGATGCGGAGATTTCGGCGTGCTGAACTCATTGCAGAAAGCGTGCGCAATGGCCGGGGTGGATTCCAAAGACGTACTGTGCGTGTCCGGAATCGGATGCTCGTCCAACTTGCCGGGATTTTTTGGGTCGTACGGGATGCACACTCTGCACGGCAGAGCTGTGGCTGTGGCACAGGGCGCGCGTCTTGCCAATACGGACCTCACGGTCCTGGTAACAGGCGGCGATGGCGACTGGTACGGGATCGGGATAGGTCATTTCATCCATGCCATGCGGCGCAATATCAATCTCACTTACATTGTGATGAACAACCAGATATATGGATTGACCACGGGGCAGACTTCGCCGACTACAGACTTGAAAACTATGACAAAGTCCACACCGGAAGGGAATGTGGAAGTGCCCATCAGCCCGATCGAGCTCGCGCTTGTTTCCGGAGCCACGTTCATCGCCAGAGGATTTTCCGGCTCTGCGGATCAGCTTTCGGATGTGATGTGCAAGGCCATTAAGCACAAGGGATTTTCAATCGTGGATGTGTTCAGCCCGTGCGTGACTTACAATAAGAAAAATACCTACCCCTGGTTCCGCGAACGCGTGTACAATCTGCAGGACGAAGGTCACGATACCTCCAGTTTCGAGGCCGCGATGAAGCGGACAAGGACGATTGATGACCGCGTGCCCATCGGCGTGTTCTTTGAAACGTCCGCACCGACCTATGAAGAACAGGAAGCCGCTTACAAGTTCGGTCCTCCTGTCAAACAAAAGCTTGGGCTCAGTCTCGACGACGCCAAAGCGCTCGTAGAAAGTTTTAAATAAGATATCACTGTTCCTTTTTCAGCGTCTCTTTTTCACCCGTTCAGGTTTTGAGCGGATGAAAAGATTTGCGTTTGTCCTCTTGGCGTTGTTCTGCGGGACAATGGCGTTTGCCGGAGTTCAATCCAAGTTTTCCGCTGTCATGTCCAACCCGGCGGACCCGTTTGCGGATATTTCCAGAGTTCAGTTTCCGCCGAATGTCAGTTCAGCTGAAAATAAAATTTATTATTGTCTGAAAGAAATGCGGGGTGGAATCAACTCGCTGAATTATAATTTGGATGCGTTCCACAGTCAGTTCATCTCGCCG
This sequence comes from uncultured Elusimicrobia bacterium, assembly GCA_964359975.1. Classification (GTDB taxonomy): domain Bacteria; phylum Elusimicrobiota; class Elusimicrobia; order 2-02-FULL-39-32; family 2-02-FULL-39-32; genus CAYHWZ01. The sequence continues at coordinate 1,613 of CAYHWZ010000225.1, forward strand.
GTAAAACAGCAGGGGTACCAGTATCTGGGCAGACACAACAATCTTCTGAAAGGCATCTCCGAACATTTCGACCGCACCAATATCACCGCCCAATATGAATTGCTCCTTAGTCTGGACAATGAACTGCAGGTCCTGTTCTTTGCGCTGGTCTCGCCAGAGGCATCGACAATCACAAAACTTTTCCCTTTGCAGAGGACTACGACTGACTTTTTGCTTAAGAATGCGCCGTCCAAAGATGCGGGAACTGTAAAAGCTGTTTTTGACAGGCACGCGGAACTGTGGGGAATAGCGTGCTCGTCGGACGATTTTCGCACGTTCGGCATTATCGGCGACCTTTTGCTTTATGAACGGGAAGCGTCCGGGCGGAAGAAACGATTGTCCGCAAAACGGATGGAACAGGTTATCCGCAGCTCAAGGTCTGCAGTGCCCGGACCTTTCGGGAAATATTATACGGAGTACTGCGCACTGAAAAAAGAGAAAACGGATGCGGACAGGAACTATATAAACGTGACTGCGGACATGATTGAAGCTGTTTTCCCGGAGAAAAATGTCTCGCAGAAAAGCGCCGGGTGCGGATTTACCGTCGGACGAATTGAGGTGAAAGATTCTGCGGAAGGAAATGAAAAGAGCGGCCGCATTATAGTTTCCGGTGAAACTTTCAATGAAACAGCGCTGAACGAGTCAGGGGATTTTATTGTCAGGATTTACAATACTTCGAACGAGCCGGCGGGTTCCGCCAAGTTTAATGTTGACAGTCTGCCGACTGGACAATCGCGGACATTCTGGTTTGAAATCGCGGGCATTCCGTCATCCGATATCGGCGGCATTCTTATTGACTGCAAATAATCCTGAAACAGACCCCTCAAATATTTGATAGTATATTGTCATGCTGCTTTTTCTGGATGTAATTGATGCGTTCAACCGTGAGAGGGTCCAATATGTTGTTGCGGGCGGATTGGCTGTTGTGCTGCACGGCCATGCGCGGTTGACTGCAGATATTGACATTGTCGTCGGCTTGGACAAACAAAATGCGGCAAAGGCCGTGGAGATTGTTTCAGGTTTGGGCTATATTCCGCGCGCGCCTGTAAATCCGATTAAGTTTGCTGACAAAAAGAGCCGGGCTTTATGGATCAAGAACAAGGGAATGACAATGTTCTCTTTCCATAAGAAGGACAATCCCCTTATCGGTGTTGATTTTTTTATTGACTATCCGATAGAATTTACCGGACTGATGTCGCGTGCGATTGTCAAGGATTTGGGCAAAATACCCGTAAGAGTAGCATCAATTAAGGACTTAATCAGCATGAAGCGGAAAGCGGGAAGAATTAAAGACCTTGAAGATGTGCGTATTTTGGAAATGATTCGTCATGAAAAAGACTGATCGTTCGTCAAGACGGTCTGGACCCAGGAACTCTGCTTTTGACAATCATGAAAAACAGCAGATTCTTTTCACTTTGCGTCACACAACACCGCTGCAACGGCTCGAATGGCTGGAGGAAACGCTTCAGCTCTTGTCCCCTTACCTCCGAAAAAAATAACGCGATTTGACGCAGCAATCTTACGAGACTGCCGGGACCATGACGACCCGTCCGGTTTCTTCGTCAACGTCGTAAGGGGTCGGCACCATTTCCGGCGGGACTTGCTGACCTGAACCTGCCTTGTCCGCCTGTTCTTCCAAAAATGTGATGAGGTGGTCGCGCAAACGGTAATACTCCGGATGAGCCAGCACGTCCGCGCGGAGACGGGGTCTGGGAAATTGAACTGAGAGTATGTCTCCGATGGTGGCGTCCGGTCCCTGTGTCATCATCACGATCCTGTCCGCCAGAAATAGCGCTTCGTCCACGTCGTGCGTCACCATGATGACGGTTTTGCGGTCTTTTTCCCAGAGACGCATCAGCTCTTCCTGGATTTCCATACGGGTCAACGCGTCCAGCAGACTGAAAGGTTCGTCAAGGAGCAGGACTTTGGGTTCGAGCGCAAAGGCGCGGGCTATGCCGACTTTCTGTTTCATTCCGGCGGAGAGTTCGTTCGGGTATTGATTCGAAATGTCCTGCAGTCCGACGTTCGACAGATAATTGCGCGCGAGTTCTTCCTGCTGACTGCGTGTTTTGCTTTTGCCGGATGCCTGCTCAACGGCCAGAAGGACGTTTTCTCCTGCTGTCAGCCACGGGAGCAGCGCAGGAGACTGGAACACTACGCCGCGGTCAATGCCGGGTTCGTCTGTTTCTTTCCCAGCCAGCACAAATGACCCTTCGGTTGCTTTGTTCAATCCCATGGCAATGGACAGCACGGTTGATTTGCCGCATCCGGAATGTCCGATAATGCAGATGAACTCGCCCTTATTGATGCAGAGATTGAAATTTTTGACAATGCTTTTCGCAGAGTCATAACTTTTGCCGATGGCGCAGAACTCGATATAACGTTCGTTCATTGTCCTGTCACCGCCAGTTGACGGGCTGTTTGGGAATCAATTTTCCCGTTACTGCTTTTTTTGGCGGAAAGAAATTCGACCAGAGTCCGCTTGGCATTCTGGTATTCAGGGTCCAGACTCAGGCGCCGGGCTGTGCGCGGACGGGCAATGGACACCTGTATTTCCAGTCCGATGGTGGCAGCGGGCGCGGACGTCAGCGGGTAGATTTTGTCCGAAAGTAAAATCGCTTCGTCCACGTCGTTGGTTATCATCAGCACTGTTTTTTTGTCTTCCATCCAGATGCGGGCCAGCTCCTTTTGCAGGTCAGCGCGGGTGAGCGCGTCGAGCGCGCTGAACGGTTCGTCCAACAGCAGAACTTTGGGATTGGTGGCGAGTCCCCGCGCTACGGACACTCTTTGACGCATTCCGCCGGACAATTCTCTGGGAATTTTTTTCATCGCGTCCTGCAGTTTCACCAGGGAAATGAAATGTTCCGCGCGTTCCGTTTTCTGTCTGGATGTCAGGTCCGGTGCAACAGATTCCACGGCCAGTCGCACGTTTTCCAGAACGGTCATCCAGGGCAAGAG
>CAYHWZ010000226.1:0-4597 GCA_964359975.1 uncultured Elusimicrobia bacterium
CGGTCGATGATGCCGTCCACCAGAGATACGTAGCCGAAATAGAGTCCGGACTGGTTGGATTCCACGGTATTTTTGCCGATGAGACGCGCGGGTTTGGCGATATTCACGCGCGGCAGTTTGGCAGTGTGCAGTGACAGACTCTCGGCGGAAAGCAGGGGACCCGGCACTATCAGTCCGCCAGCGTACTCGCCTTTTTTCGTCACACAATCAAAAGTGGTGGCTGTGCCGAAATCTACAATCACGCAGGGTCCGCCGACCTTGGCAAATCCTGCTACAGCGTTCATCAGCCGGTCAGCGCCGACTTCTTTGGGGTTTTCGTAAAGGTTTGGTATCTGCACTTTCATGTTGGCAGAGGCCACGAGCGGTTTGACTTTAAAATATCTGGCGGAAAGTTCTTCGAAAATCGAGGTGAGCGGCGGCACCACGCTGGCAATGGCAATATGCTGGATTTCGGTGCGTTCCAGGGCGGCGTAGTGCAGGAGGTCCAGGATTTTGGTGCCGTATTCGTCGGAGGTGGAGTTGGCCGAGGTGGACAGCCGCCACGAGTGTGTCAGTTTGGGAACCTCAGAAACCAGAGCGGTGGACACCCGGTGTTTCAGGGGCATGTTGCGGCTGGTCTGGAAAACTCCCAGCGCAATGTTGGTGTTGCCGATATCTATGGCAAGAAGCATATTTTATTTTTCCGGCAGGCCCGGTTCAGTGAGCGGGCGCGGGTCCAATACTTTCTTAATCTGTTCTGCGGTCATGAGTTTGTCTTCGAGCACAACCTGCGGGATGGACTTTTTTTCTTTCAGCGCTTTTTTGACTACTTCTGCGGCGCGGGAATATCCGATGAACGGGTTCAGCGCAGTTGCCAGCGACGGGCTGATTTCCGCATAGTGACGGCACTGGTCCGCGTTGGCTATGATACCCTTCACGCAGCGGGCGGTGAATTCGCGCACGGCATTTTTCAGAATCTCGAGGGAAAAATTGATGTTGTAGGCCATCACAGGCATCATTACATTGAGTTCGAGTTGTCCGGCCTGGACTGCCATGGAAACAGTGTGCTCGGCGCCGGAAACCTGGAAACAGACCATGTTGAGCATTTCGGCCATGGACGGATTGACTTTGCCGGGCATGATGGATGAGCCGGGCTGGACTGCGGGCAGCACGATTTCCGCAAATCCTGTGAGCGGCCCGGAACAGAGCAGACGGAAATCATTGGCTATGCGGGTGAGTTCAAGTGAAAGCAGTTTCAGCGACGAAGCGACGGACGCGACGGGGAAATTGGATTGCATGGCTTCGCGCATATCGTCGGCGCAGCGGAACGGGATAGCGGTCCATGTTCCGAGATATTTCACCACTTTGACTCGGTATTCAGGGTGCGTGTTCAGACCGGTGCCGGCTGCGCTGCCGCCGATGCCGAGCTCTTCGACGAGCCGGGCGGATGCTTCGATATTTTCGCGAGATTTCCGGACTGCGGCGGCATAAGCAGTGAATTCCTGGCCGAGCCGTATGGGCACAGCGTCCTGCAGATGAGTGCGCCCGGATTTTAATATGGAATCGAACTCTTTGCCTTTGTCAGCGAGCGCGGTTTCAAGTTCTTTAAGCACCGGCAGGAAATCTTTGATGAGGATTCGGGCGCAGACGCGCATGGAGGTGGGAAACGCATCGTTGGTGGACTGGGCCATGTTCACGTGGTCGTTGGGATTGCAGAGCGAGTAGTCGCCGCGTTTTCCGCCGAGAAGTTCGGCTGCGCGGTTGGCGAGCACTTCGTTCACATTCATGTTAAAAGATGTGCCGGCTCCCATCTGGAAAACGTCCACGACGAACTGGTCGCGCAGTTTGCCCCCCAGCACTTCGTCTGCGGCTTTGACAATGGCGTCGGCGGTCTCGGCTTTGAGAAGTCCGAGTTCCTTATTCGCCAAGGCAGCGGCTTTTTTTACCATGACAAACGAATCCACGAATTTGGGGTTCGCTTTGATTCCTGAGATGGGAAAATTTTCAACAGCGCGCTGGGACTGGATACCCCAATAGGCGTTTTCCGGCACTTCTTTAATTCCGAGCGAATCTTTTTCTGAACGTGTGGACATGGGATAATCTCCTTAAAATTTTCTGACTAACATTTTATCATATTCGGCGCCGGGGTGGTTTTGATCTGGCGGTGCTTTTGTCCGGTGTGCGGCTGGCGTACCATTGATTGAACACTTGCCGGAATCTGGGCAGCAAGTCTTTGGTGGATTGCTGACCGATGGAAATCAGTTCTTTCTTGTGGTCAAAGTCCCAGATGCCGATATGGTCGAGATTGGGTCGGATGGCAATGTCCGCGCCCAGCACCTGGACCTGACTGCCCATGGACATCATAATGGACACTGACTGCATCACATAATCCACGACGTCTTTGAGTTCGCGGTTCGGCGACTCTTTGGAAAGGTCAACGGCTATAACTATGTCCGCTCCCTTTTGACGGGCCGTTTCGACGGGCAAATTGCTGACCACTCCTCCGTCCACATACTGACGGCTGCCGATGAGCACGGGCGGAAACAGTCCGGGGATACTGGCAGAGGCAAGCACGGCAGTGTCCACGGGACCGCTGGAAAAAAGCACGAGTTCGCCGGTCTGCAGGTCTGTGGCCGTGATATAGAGAGGTACGCGGAGCTGTTCCAGCCGCGTGTCGCCGAACTTATTTTTCAGGTACAGGGCGAAACTTTCACCTTTCACGAAGCCCTGCGTCGGAGTGAGCAGAGTGAAGTCAAAGATGTCCTCTTTTCTCAGTTCAAGTCCGACGGATTCGAGTTCCTGACTGTTGCGGGTTTTGCCGTAGAGCGCGCCGATGAGACTGCCGGCGCTGGTACCGACGATAAAGTCAATCGGTATCTTCTCTTTTTCCATCTGTCGGATGACGCCGATATGCGCAAACCCTCTGGACGAACCGCCGCTCAAAACCAGCGCGACTCTGGGTCTGGCGCCGGATGTCAGCCAGGGTCTTTGTTCGTCAATGACTTGAGCGGGCTGGACCGGCGGCTTTTTGGTGAAAGTTTTGCAGGAACAGACAGCCATGAACGGCAGAATGACTGCCGCACGGACCAGAGCGCGACCAATGCTGTTCCTGTTCACCATGTTTTGATTACGCTGTCATTGTTCCTGAACTTTCTGATTCGATGTGCCGTCTGACTGCGTCCACTGCGTCGAGGAACTGGGGCAGATACTCGGCATAAACAATCACGTCGAACTGACCTTTCCGTTTGCCGCTGTGACTGGTCTCGCGCACGCGCAGGAACCATGACCCCGACGACGCCTCAAATGTTTCCAAGTCGTAGGTCTTGCCGCCGCAGTTGATGGACCGGGCAAAGAGCGCCTTATCTTTGGATGATTTTTTGTCGTTCATCAGGACACCGCCTTGTTGCGGCGCATCACTTCGACGAGCTCTTTCACGGCTTCCGCCGACTTTTGCAGGGCAATGCGTTCTTCCACCGTGAGGTTGAGCTGGATAATCTGCTCAATGCCGCGTTCGCCGAGTTTCACCGGCACTCCGACGTATAGGTCCTGGATACCGTATTCACCCTGCAATAGTGCGGCGCAGGGAAGGATACGCTTTTTATCTTTGAGAATTGATTCCACCATCGCAGCGGCGGATGCGGCCGGGGCGTAATAAGCGGAACCGGTCTTAAGCAGTTTCACTATTTCAGCGCCGCCGTTCACTGCGCGCTGGACAATGGCATCCACTTTTTCTTTGGGCAGAAGTTCCGTGATGGGAATACCGGAGACAGTGGTGTACCGGGGCAGAGCCACCATGGTGTCGCCGTGACCGCCGAGAATCATAGGCGAAATACTTTCCACCGACACTTTGAGTTCCTGCGCGATGAACGTGGCCATGCGCGACGAATCCAGCACGCCTGCCATGCCGATAACGCGGTGTTTGGGAAACCCTGTGGTCTTGAGCGCCACATAGCACATGGCGTCGAGCGGATTTGAGACGATGATTATGATGCTGTTGGGCGAAGTTTTTGCGACCTGTTCCGATACATTTTTGACAATTCCTGCATTAGTGTTCAGCAGGTCGTCGCGGCTCATGCCGGGCTTGCGCGGAATGCCGGCTGTGATGACAACCACGTCGGAATTCGCCGTGTCATCGTAATTCGTGGTCCCTTTCACATGCGAGTCATATCCGTACACCGGGGCGGATTCCAGAATGTCCAGCCCTTTGCCTGCGGGCATATTTTCCGTCTGGGGAATGTCCAGCACCACCACATCGCCGAGCTCCATTTCCGCCAGCCGTTGAGTCAGAGTGGCTCCCACATTTCCCGCGCCTATTACTGTTATCTTTTTTCTTGCCATACTATTTTACATCCGTAGGTCCGTAATTATTGCCAAAATCATTTTTTGAAATTTTGGGAATGTTCGCCGAGCAGAGGCGGCGGTGTACGCACTGCTCCGGGCGTATCCGACAGCTTTACCGGGATACCCACCATTTTCAATTTTCCGGCTTTGGGATGGGCGATTTCCACCTTCATTTCTCTGGCGAGCACTTGCGGGTGTTCAAAAACTTTGTCCACGGACAGGATGGGTCCGGCCGGCACGCCGCTCTTGTCGAATATGCTGAGCCAATGCGAGACCG
>CAYHWZ010000227.1:0-1608 GCA_964359975.1 uncultured Elusimicrobia bacterium
GAGTTCTGGTGCGATCTCACGGACCAAGAGGGAGTGAAGACAGATTCTCCGCCGCATTACAGCGTGACCGTGCGTCCGGACCTGGTACCGGAAGTGCGCCTGCTTTCTCCGGGCACTGACATTCTCGTCGGCAAAGAAGCGCGGCTGCCGTTCACCTATGAACTGAAAGATGATATGGGCGCTGTGTCGGTGTTCCTGAGAGTCGCCAGACAGGACGGAAATCCGCCGCTGCGGTTTCTGCTCAGACGATTCACACCGCCGGTGATGGAAAAAATAGCGGATTCAGAATTTTTCATGTCCTCGCTCAAAGTTGCCGATGGCGAAGTGCTTAAAATGCAGCTGGAAGTGCAGGACAACGATCTGGTCACAGGACCCAAATCAGGATTTTCCGATACGATTCTGGTGGAAGTGCAGAGCTATGAAAAGGAACATGCGCAAATCGAATCTGAACTGCGCGAATTCCGCAAAGACCTGCTGGATGTGCTTGCGGAGCAGACCCGCGCCAAACTTACCGACGACGAACTTAAGTCGCCGGACAAATTAAAAGCCGCCATGCCCGACAAGCTGAACCGTCAGCGTCAGGCCAACCAGAAAGCCGCTGCGGCTGAAAAAAAACTGGAAAAGATTCTGGCTAAGATGGAGCGTGACCCGCTGAGTGATTTTGCCGTGTGGAACGAACATAAGTCCATTGACGAAACACTTAAATCTCTGCAGAGCGGCGACATGTCCCGCGCAGAAAATCAGTTGGCGGAAAACAAGCCCGCTGAAGCCGCGGAAAGTCAGGAAAATGCGCTCACCGAACTGGAACGTCTGTCCACCCTTTCCGAAGATATTTATGAGTACACCAAAATGAAAGACCTCACGCACGCCGCAGACCGTCTGGTTCAGAAAGGCGATGCATTGGAAAAGAAACTTGCAGAAGAAAATCGCGTTACCAACGAACTGGTCAAATGCTCCGCGATACCTTGCAGGAAGCGTCGGACATCTTGAACGAGATTCAGAAACAGTTGCGCGATATGCCGCAAGACTTGCCGGATGAGTTCGTTAACAAACCCGCCGTCAAGGAGATGAAATTCAATGAAATCACCAGCAATCTCGAAAAGTTGGCGCAGTCGCTGCAAGCCGGAGATTTGCGCGCTGCCATCAAAGCCGCGCAGGAAATGCTGAAGCAAGCCAAAGCCGCGCGCGACACTCTTTCTAAAGCCGCCGACGACGTTGCCTATTCGGGCGCCAGCAAACTGAGCGAAAAAGCGGACAACAAGCAGGATTCCATCCAGAAAATCGTGGACGAACAGGAAAAACTTCTCCTGCGAACCAACCGTCTCGAATCCAAACGCAAGGAAGCGGAAATGGACTGGCAGCGCAAAGTCCTTGGCGAACTCGCCGAACGTCAGCAGAAAGTCAACCGTGAGTCGCAGTCCGTGCAGAAGTCCCTGCTGGAGAACCGCGTGCCGCATTCCGGTGAAATGCTGGACATGCTCAATCAGTCAATTCCCAAAATGGTCAAAACACTGACCGAGTTTCAGAACAAGAACGTGATTTTTTCGCAGAAGTGGCTGACGGAAATCATCCAGCATCTGGATCCGAACCAGAAGATTGTTACCGCGC
>CAYHWZ010000227.1:1618-4568 GCA_964359975.1 uncultured Elusimicrobia bacterium
GATGCGTGGTCACTGTCCCGGCGTCTTGAATCAGTGAAAGTCGAGGAACAGCAAATTCTAGCACTGCTGAAAAATCCGCCGGAATCCAAAGAACAACCGTTCGATTCCCAAGACAATGCCGAGATGGATGGGATTGAGAAGGGGCAGGAAAAACTTTCCAAAGAGACCCGCGATGTTGCCGGTGAAATGTCAAAACTGGCTGAAGAGACCGCGCTCATCGGACCCGAAGCTGGTGATTCAATGCGCGAAGCTCACAAAGAGATGAAGTCCGCGGAAAAAGCGTTATCCGGTCGTCAGTCCGAGCAGGCCCAACAGCACCAGCAGAAAGCTCTCAGTCATCTGCGCAAAGGGCAGGAAGGACTGCAGAGCATGAAACAGCGGCTCGAACAGTCCATGAAGATGGGCGGGGGTAAAAACATGGGCAGCATTCAGCCGCGCAACGAAGCTGGCGGGCGGTCAGGGTTCCGCAACGGAATTGTTGAAATACCGGGCGCGCAGGATTATTTGCCGCCGAGAGAATTCCGCGAAGAGCTCCTTGAATCTCTCAAGGAAAAATATCCCAAATCGCAGGAATCCGTCATCAAAGACTACTACAAGAAACTTTCGCAATGAAAATAAAATATGCGGGTTTGTTGTCATCTATTCTCGCAGCAACGGTCTGTCTGAGTTCGTCCTTGCTTGCCGACGTGCTGATGGAGCTTGAGTCCGGACGTTACGACACTATCGAGCGCGGAGTCGCCGACGCAAAGCGCGCCAACGATTATGCCGCTGAGCGCTATTATCTCTCTCTGAAATCATTTTACCGCGGCGACCTCAAAGAGGCCGGAGACCTATTGTCCGATGTTTCCACACAGACATTCACCGCCGCCGATTGGCTCAAAAATTATATCGCCGAAGTCCAGCCCGCACGCGAAAAAATGACTGTCAAAGAGTCCGAACATTTCATATTCCGCACCGTTGACCAGGAATCTTTTCTCGCTGATTACGCGCTCGAAGCCCTGGAAAAAGCATACACCGAGCTCGGCCGCGATCTGCAGGTATTTCCCAAAGATAAAATCATCGTGGAAGTGTACCCCGATCAGGAAACCTTTTCCAAAGCATCCACATTGTCCAAGGAAACTCTCGACAGAAGCGGAGCCATAGGTATCTGCAAATTCCGGCGCCTCATGATCATCAGCCCGCAGCAGCTTGCGTTCGGGTACCGCTGGCTGGACACACTGGCGCATGAGTATGCGCATTATCTGGTGAATCTGCTCAGTGCGGGCCGGTGCCAGCTCTGGATGCACGAAGGTATTGCCAAATATCTGGAAACGCGCTGGCGGCTGAATGACCCGGAGTTTCTCACTCCCGGAAACCGTACGGAACTCGCGCGCGCCGTGAAGGATGACGATCTTGTCCCGTTTTCGCGCATGGCACCGTCAATGGTTTATCTCAAAGACCAGACCGAAGTGCGCAAAGCATTTTCCGAAGTGGCGCATGCCGTGGATTTTGCCGTGCGTGTGAAGAAAGCCCAGTTGGGTGAGTTCCTCGTGCATCTGTCCAAAATTTCACAGGACGACGCGTTCAAAAAAGTAATGAACGTAAGTTTTGAACAGTTTGTAAAAGACTGGCTCGAACATCTTAAAAATGAGAACCTGCAGGAATCGCCCGGTGCAGTGCCCGACCAGCTTAAGTTCGGCAAAAAAGCGGACGAACTCGAAGAGTTCGCTGGCACATCCATCCGCGGACAAATCCGGCTCGGAGACAGAATGCGCATGAACGGACAGCCCGACGCTGCCCTTATACAGTATGAGCGCGCGCTCAAACGCGAACCCGGCAACCCCGTGGCTCTTGTTCGCGCGTCGCGCATACTCATCCAGACCGGAGAAACCGCGCGCGGTGTCGAAAAACTGGAAAAATGCGTGCAGGACAATCCCAACTATTCGTCTGCGCATCTCCTGCTCATGGACCAGAAGATTAAGGAAAAAAGTTGGGACCGCGCCCTGTACCACGCGCTCGAAGCAAACGCCATCAACCCGTTCAACCCGGACCTGCACCTCAAACTTTCCGACCTGTACGAAACACTCGGCAACAAACCGCTAGCAGGCCGCGAACGCGTTACGCACGACCGTCTTTTGGAGGCAAAATAGTGAACGATTTTCTCGCCATAGATTTTGAAACGGCGGATTATAGTCCGGACAGCGCCTGTGCCGTGGGACTGGTCAAAGTGACCGGCGGCAGGATACGGACCAGGAAATATTTTCTCATCCGTCCGCCGCGCCCGAATTTTGTGTTCACCTATATACATGGCATTGAGTGGGAAGATGTTGAGCGCCAGCCCACCTTCGACGGAATTTGGCCGGAGATAAAAAAACTCGCGGACAGCGTATCATTTATAGCGGCGCACAACGCGCGGTTTGACCGGTCGGTGCTTTATGCGTGCTGTGCGGCCAGAGGAATCTATTCCCCGGACTATCCGTTTCTTTGCACAGTTTCGCTTGCGCGTCGTGCATGGAATATCCGTCCCACGCATCTTAAGAACGTCTGTGAAACGCTGGATATCCCGCTAAAACACCACTACGCGCTTTCCGATGCGGAGGCATGCGCCAGAATAGTGATGGCTGCGCAAAAACAGGGGCATCCGCTTCATGGGGGAGGGGGATCAAAGTAAGTTTGGTTCTGTACTTAAAGGATGATTATGGGGCGCAAAAAGAAAAAAGACACCCCCCTCCTCATCGGCGGGCACGGCAACGGGCATGAGAAATTATCTTTTGTCTCTTTGTCGCCGAACTTGCGCCGATACCGCCGTTGCGGTATCGGCACTTCGAACAGCGGCGACTAAGGTATTCTAAGAAAGCCAAAAGATAATTTCTCATAGTCGCGCCCGAAGGGGACACAACAACAGGATAGAAACGGCAACGACACGATCCCCTTTTCCTTCCCCCTTACAAAGGGGGAAAAGAAGGGGGTT
>CAYHWZ010000228.1:0-4565 GCA_964359975.1 uncultured Elusimicrobia bacterium
AATTGTCCACCGACGATGAAATCTCCACCCGCGTAAAAATGGAGTTGCTCGACTGCCACCCTAGCTGAAGCGACGATACCGTCTGCACCGTACTGACCAGCAGAGTCAGCGGAGCCACCAGCGTGTACGTGGCAATCGGCGTGTTGAAAGCCGAATAGTCGGCAGTGAGCTGATTGATGCCGCGCACGCGGATGTAATAGGAAGTGTTCGGCGTAAGCCCGGACGTCGTGACAGCTAGTCCGAACACCTGCTGGTTCGTCACAGCCCCTGACCCGAAATCAACCACCGTCGAGAACTGTATGTCATACTGCGTCTGCGGCGCCGAGGTCGGGTTACCGTTCGGAGGCCAGTTGATACTGATAGAAACCGTGTTCACCGCTGAAAAATTGGCTATGCCCGGCGGCATCGGCTGTGTGGCAGTGGAAGTGAAAACCGTCCGCGAACTCACAGACTCGTCAAATCCCACAGCATCCATACCGAGATGATAAGTGGAATTCGGCCTCAAATTGTTCAGAGTGAACGAGATCGGAAATCCCGCCGGACCGCTGACAGCCGCTGAAGTGAACGCCACCGATACAAACTGGTCCGTCGACAAATGGAACCGGTACGTAGTCCCCAACGCGTTATTGTCCGCCCCGACAAAAGCCGTCATGCTCGTAGTAAACACCTGAAACCCGGCCACGCTCGGACTTACCGTCTTGGTCAGTATGGTTGAGGAGTTCGTGTACCCGGTCTGAATCCCGTACCGGTTGTAAGCGGAAACCCGCGCATAATAAGTCGTGTTCGACCTCAGCGTCAGAGTGGACAGCGACTGCGAAAAAGTGTCGCTGCTCGACAGCGGCGGGGCAAAATCCGAGTTTGTGGAAATCTGCACCTGATAACTCGTCGGCGGAACCAGCGGGTTGCCCCCCGCGCCCCAATGAATCGTAATGGACGATACCCCGATCTCCGACGAAAACACTATACTGAATGTTCCCGGCGTCTGCGCCAGCGTTGCCGTAGAAACCACTGCCGTCCTCGTGCTTGCCAGATTGTTGAAACCCAGCACATCAACCCCGATATCATACGTCGTATTCGGCTGAAGACCGCTCACCACCAGTTGCGGAGCCGCGCCGCCGGTCCCGCTGATCCCCGCAGAAGAAAATGCCACTGTCCCGAAACTGTCCGACGATACCAGTACGCGGTACGTGCTCCCGTCCGGATTCTGATTTGCCGCCAGCGTCACCACCGCGCTCGCGGAAAAAACCTGGTACCCCGTATACCCCGGCGACTTGGCCAGCGTGTAGGTGGAAATCGCTGTGTACATTGTATCGTCGTCGGTGGAAACTTTCACCAGGAAGGTGTACGAAGTGTTCGGCTGGAGGTTAAAGTATGCGGTCGTGTTCTGGTCGGCCGGACTGATACTTGAACTGATATTGATCGCAAATCCGCTCACCGATGACAAAACAGTCTGATACGAAGTTCCCGATTGTTGAGTCCAGTTCATCGAAAGCGTATTTGAACTGACCAGCGCATAGCCCAGATTACCGACGGGAGCGGTGTGCGCCGTCCTCGCCAGCAGTATCCAGGCGAAAGCAAAACAGAAAAAGTACGATAGCATTTTCTTCATCATTTTGCCAAAAGTTTTTTAATCAAGTTGCGCACCCGGTTCAGGTCGATCGGTTTTGGCGCAAAACCGTCCACCCCTCCGGCCTGCAGAATCAGTTCCCGGTTCTCCTCGGTATCGTAACCTGTGATGGCGATGATCTTAATGTCCGCGCAGTTCCTGTCCTGCCGGATATTCGTCAGTACCTTAAACCCGTCCAGACCCGGCAAAATCAGGTCCAGCAGAATAATATCCGGCGCCAGCGACACGATCTGTTTCCCCGCCTCAAACCCGTCAAACGCCTGCACAATCTCGCATTCCGGAAAACTTGCCGCCAGCGATTCTTTCACTATGTGCGACACATTGGTGTCGTCCTCGACAATCAGAATCTTCATCTTCCGCGCGGATTTGATTTCGTCAAAAGACGGCTGTTCATGTGCCGCGTTCCGGTCTCCGTTGGTTTTCTGAGCAAGTTCCGGTTTGCGCAACAGTTCGTCCGGCACCGGAATCTGGTAAAGTCTGAGGAAAAGCAGCAAGTCTTCCCTCTTGATGCGCCTGTGACCGCCGGGCGTACTGTAAGCGGCCAGTTTACCCTCGTTTATCCAGTTGGTCACCGTCTAGTGAACCACGCCGCAAATCCGGCTCGCTTCGAAAGTGGTGAGCGGACGGTCCTCGTGAAAATGCTTGAGGATCTGTTCCCACCCGTTGCCGTTGTTGCGTTTCATCGCGCTGATGCCTCCCAGTTCAGACCATCGTTGTTGTCCCAGCGGTCCTGACCGTCGGTAAAGACAAATTCAATCGAACGTGTGCCCGCATCAACCGTCGCATCCGCCTGCCACGCTGTCCCGGTTTTGGTCATGGGAATATCTTTCACATTCTGCCACCCGTTCACGCCGTAGTGCAGGAACATTTTTTCCGACGATGCCAGCTGACCCGCAGGCGTGTATGTGACCTGCACGGCATTTTTCCCCCACACAGCTTTTGCCCGTTCCTGTGCTTTTCCCGCCGAAAGCCGTTTCAATGCTGCTCGCGCCAAGTTGGCCACGCGGTCTTTCTGCACACTTTTGAGCAGCGCGCGGTATTCTTCTGCGGCTTTTGATTTTTCATTCAGCGCCTCATGCACTTGCCCCCGCAGAAAACGCGAATGCACCGCAGTAATGGATTCCGGATACTTTTCCAAAAGAGTGTCCGTCGTTGCCAGCGCTTCCCGGTGTTTGGCCGCGGCAAACTGGCACACCGCCAGCCGCTCGTAACTTTTCAGCATGTACGGATGATTCGAAAACCGCTCAATGAACCCCGCATAATGTTTTGCCGCATTGTCGTACTGTTTGATCTGCTGATAGATTTCACCGAGGAAAAACAGCGCGTCCGGCACATATTCCACGTCCACGACATTGAACTGGAGCGCCTGCAGGATGGTCACACTTTCCGTGTACCGTTCCAGTTTTTTGTAGCACAATGCCTTGCGGAACCGCGCTTCCAGCGCCCGCTTGTGCACCGGCTGTTCCTTGAGAAACTTGTCATAAAGTTCCAGCGCCTGCGCAAAGCTGCCCGCCGTGTAATGTTCGTATGCCTGCGCCAGCATGTCCGACTCAGAACTTTTCGGATATGCCGAAACTTTCAGCCCTGATATCTCTGCTTTACCCGCCATCAAAAAGAGCCCGCATCGGTCAAACTTTTTGCCGGACAGCACTTCCGGGTCCGGATATTCAAGTATGAGACGACCATCAACCCATACCCGCACCTTTCTAAAATCCTTTTCTGCAGCAAAGTGCATCGCGCGCGAACCGTTCCTCACCTCATCCGCCAAGTCCGCCGGGTTGGACACCTGTTCATCTCTGTCCGCCCGCTTTATCACCGCAGTCGAACCCGACAGTAGATAGACCTCGTATCCGGGCGTGTTGGGCAATATTTCAGTCTGCGAATTTGCCATGCGTACCCCAAACTCGCCCCCGGGCTTGAGCTGGACTTTGAGGTCAAATTCAATGCGTACCGGCCCGTCAAACCGTTTCGTCAGCCAGAGGTCTATATAAGGGCTGTAAAGGGGATTTTCCAGCGCCAGCACATGATTTTGGACCATAACTCTGGACTGCGCCCGCGTTTGCGGCGAAACCACCCATTCCGCGCCCAGCGAATCGCGGTCAAAAGTGTCGGCAAACTCAACCTGCCAGACCTCTCCCACCGTCACAGCTTTGCCTACAAACGTGCGGATACCCCACCAACCGGCAGCGCCGATCAGTGCAGCAACAAATGAAAGAAGAAGTAATCTTCTCATTTAGGGGCAGAGTGCTAGCATGTTTCTGTTCATTTTTCGCAGTTTTAGTACAATTCGTATTTTAAGATAGTTTAAGTATAGCCGGAGGTCGTCAATTATTCAAGGGGTACGGTTGTAAAATTTATGTAAAGGTCTGGTGTCCCTTATTAAGGAACAACGCAAGCCCTGACATGACGCACTATTCCCGCCATCCGCTCTGCATCCTCGTCTCCCAGCTGGTACCCCGCGTATCGAATCTTGTAGTACATCTCCACCACGGCATGCAGGTCCGTCTCAACCCTGCCCCCATCCGGCAGTTTCAGCAAAATCCGTTCCGCAAACTCTCTAAGAGTTTCACAGTCCCCTTTTCTAAATCCTTGTTGAGCCATAAATTTGAGAAATTCAGCGTAGAATGACGGCAATTCAGCGCGATTTTTCCGCGGCTTAAATTTAATGTAACACATTAAGTATTTCCGGTAGATGAAGCCCAACACCACCAACCCTAGCGTAGTTGCCCCTAAAAACCATCCTATTAAGCGGCGCGGAGTTTGATCTTTGGGCATAGCGGGAGGCGAATCCAGACCGCGTTCCAGGTTACCGCGGTTCATCCAGCTCTGCCAGCGGACTCTCATGTCCGATGTCATCTGGTCCAGGCGGAAACTTAGCCGGGATGACTTCATCTGCACATTCTGCGCCAGCTTCTCCTGCGAATCCATGTCGTAGCTA
>CAYHWZ010000229.1:0-4556 GCA_964359975.1 uncultured Elusimicrobia bacterium
CGCCGTAAACAGTCCTTAAAGCCTTGGCTTTTTCAACGAGCTTCTCTGCCGATTTCCCCGTTATTGACTCGCCTTTCCGCGCATAGAGGGCAGTTTCAAAAGCATTAGCCAGATTGCGGGGCGCGGTGTTGCGGCGCACGGAAACAACTACAAACTCCGGCGGGTTGTGGGCCGCGAAGGTGTTCTGTTTGCCTGTAGGCTCGGCAACCACAAAACCTTCCAGGAAGGCTCGCAATCCCTTGGCGGCCAGCTTTTTATCATCCTGAAGATTTTCCACCAATTTTTCCCAATCTAGCACAGCGTAGCGGTAGAAGCAGGCGGAATTGAATTCAACCGTACCCATCATATCAGCGCCGGAGCTATCCTCCGGTTTAAGGTCATCAACTGCGGTATAGAAGTCGAACTCCCTTTCAACCGCATGGGTCGAAATAGCGTGCGCCACCTGACAGGCGGCGTTCTGGTTTTTCTCCGGCATTACCGCCAACATCCGTCCGAATAATGCAACATCCAGACTTAATCTCGATTTGTTTTTACCATCGATTGCTGCATTTAGGTGCTCCACGACTTCGTCTGGAAGTTTTGTTTTAAGAAGGTCAGAATACGAATCAATAATTACTTTTTCCAGTGAATCAATTTCCTTTGGACTCAAGAACAATAAAACATCTGTCTTGTTTTCTTTTCCCACCTTGACTTTCTTTTCACTCCCGAGACTTGAGACGGCGATTTCGATTGCTTTCGAAAGGTTCTCTTCTGTGACCCCTTTTTGATTTTTAATTTTTTCAAAAACACGTTTTTTAAGTTCATCTACTATTCGTTTTGTTCTACTGGCTACCCACCCCATGTTCTGTTCTTTGAAATGTTCCCGCACAGCACGTTTTAAGCATTGGCTGGAAATGCGGGCGCGGCGCGTACCACCGAAGAAGGCGTCTTTTGGAGCGCCCGAATCATCCCGGTTTAGGTTTGAGGGGGCGAAGTTCTGCAATGCGTGGATTTCTATTAAGGTTTTCATTTGTTTATTTCTCCTGTGCGTTAAGTTCTGTTTTATTACTTGTATCCTGATAGAAGTCGCGGGCCCAGGCATTCTGGGTGCGC
The DNA here is from genome assembly GCA_964359975.1 of uncultured Elusimicrobia bacterium. GTDB lineage: Bacteria > Elusimicrobiota > Elusimicrobia > 2-02-FULL-39-32 > 2-02-FULL-39-32 > CAYHWZ01. The sequence goes on from CAYHWZ010000229.1 coordinate 1,093, forward strand.
TTCCGGTCGTCATTCCAATACAGCAACCCGGTTAATAACGATTCATAATCAACCGGCTGTTCCTTAAGAAGCGCCATCATCTGACGCAGCCGGTATGCCAACTGGTCAGTGTCGGAGTCCAACAAAGTAATAAAGCGGCGCTCCGTACTTTTATATTTACTTGTTTCCTTATCAGGGGCATAAACAGTACAGGCTTTTCCAAGTGTCAAAGGCGGGCCTGTACGGCCTTCACGCCAATGTGCCGCCCATAAACCAGCAACGAGATAAAACATTTCCCTCTTCCACGGTTTTTCTTCGCCTTTTAGAAACGGCTCAACATAAGGATATGTTGGGATATATGTTCCCGGCTCAAAAGCCAGACTCCGGCGCAATACGGCCCTGGCTTTTCTGCTTTCCCCGTTCAATTTTTCCAGCCATGCAATAAAGCCACTCATTGATTTACCTCCTGCTTTTTGTATTTTTCTATTTCTTTATCCAATTCTTTCTCTTTATCCCGCACCGCGCATTCGGCCTTTACAAGCGCGCGGATTGCCCAGGCGTCCCCCGCTGAAACAGAACCAACATGTTGTTCCCACGCCGTCTTTAAAGCATCCCGCACATGGGTCAACCACTGGAGCCTTATATCGTCCGGGTTCCGACCAAGTGCATATTCCCCTAGAATTTCGTGAAAGTGCAATTCTAAAGCTGACCAGAATTGTGATAATGCGCCGATACTCATAAGATATTTTGTTACATCACCTGGCTTCAAATTACCAGCAACCCACTTATCCGGCATAAGCGCTCTATTGGTTTTTGTCAAAAGCGCCTTCCCAGTATCTTTAAACGCAATCTCCAACGCGCCCCCAGTATTTTCAGCAAGGCGCAGCATATCATCAATTTCCGACTTTATAGACCGGTCTATCACAAAAGGGAACCTGAAACATTCCATCCGCCAAAACTCCACAGACGCATTCTTAAACTTTTGACCGATAACATTAAAAGTGACCGAAGAAGTAATCAACCGCTTTAATGAAAGCGACGCGAGATAATTCACAACCCCCGGCTCTAATCCTTCAGGGCATTTCACATCAGGCAAAAGGGAGGAGAAACTTCTCCAAAGCCCCCGTTCCTCCCATTCAATTTGTCTCACCCCTTTTTTTCCCACACGATAGGGCACCATAGGATCTCTGAATGTGGAAGTTTCATGGTCATAGCCAATTCCGGGGATAAAAGCCACTTCCGCGCATTCTTCATTTTTTCCGACAATTAACCTCATCAGTCTTGCCTGCCATGTATAAAGGTCAGCATATCCAAAAGGAACACGTTCTGAAACTTTGAGTGGCAACTTGTTAGGATTTCGTTCCCACAAAGCAGAATCCTGTTCCATAACATTCCGGTTAGGATATGGCACAAGTGAAAGCAGCATAGTCTGATGTAAGTCATTACCTTTTGGAATACAAATTAAAGCGCCGGAAGATGGAGATGGGCGATATCCTCGTCCGCCCCTTACTGAAAAGTTTAGCGTAGAAATAATCCATCTTGCTATTTTATTTGGCAAAACCGGGCAAAGATTCGTGGTGTCCGTATGGTCAAAAAGGACCTTGTTAGATGTCGCATTATATTCGGCTGTCAGTTTTGTCCATGGTTCAATCTCATCTTCCGGGACATGCGGATTTTGTCCGAAAGGATACTTTTCATCAAACAACCAGAATCTATTGCGCCATTTCTCCAAATAAGCCTTTATCTTTTCTTCCGGTAGGCCTGTCTTAAATAACTCTTTGGCCTGATCTATGTCCGTAGGGCCTTCCAGCGCGCGGTAAAGCACCGCCAATAAAAACCGATGCAGTGCCGCGACAACCAGCGGGGATTGATCCTCTATGGCCGCAATCTCTTTGGAGCGTAGCAGAGTGTCCATAATTCCCAACTCGCAGCGGGTCCCGTTAAGGAACCGTATAGGGATCCATTCACTTCCAGGTTCGTCAATAAGATTAAATCGGCTCATTTGGTCTCCTTTGGTTCATAAACAAGTCCCAAATCTTCATCAAGACGCACGGAGGAATCAGTCGTCCACCGCCCCTGCTGGTCCAGAACCAGCGGGAAACAATTGCGCAAAAGCGGAGATTTCTTCCAGCTTTCCGGGACTCCCCCACTTTGAAGGTTTGCTACGACTCCTTTGCGAGACAGGCTAAGAGCCCGCGGGAACCAAGCTTCCGCCTGGGCATCAGACAGGGGAACCTGATCAAACTTATCCCCCGGGAATAACGGGATTACTACGACAGAATTACCACCAAGCCTGGTCTGAGCCATCAAGGTTGTATGAACGCTTGGCTCATCCTCATCATAAAGAACAAATTTTTCCGGCTGATTCCAGGATGCATCGTCAGGAAGTCCGATTATGGCTTGGTTGGCCTGGCATTGCTCGGCAAGAACCTCTCCCTCTTCATTAATTCCGGCCTTCTCCAGGCGTTCCTGCAACGATTCCGGAACATCTGCCTGTCCTTCATATACCGCCTGCACCAGAACATCAATATCATCAGGCAGCGCTATATTTTGTCGTGTACGGAGCAGGCTCCAGGTACGCAACAACAGGTCTTCACGGTATATGGCGCTCCACCATAATGGTTTTTCAAACAACGGCGGCTCTTCCCCTGCAAGTCCCGCGACTATAAGTGTAGGTTCAGGAACGGGCCTGGGCCCGCGCGCGTGACGCCATAAACGCCCAGCCCGCTGAAGAACGAGGTCAATCGGCGCCAGGTCGGTTACGGTCAGGTCAAAATCCAGATCAAGGCTTTGCTCGGCGACTTGTGTGGCAATAAGGATTTTCCTGCCTTTCCGTATTCCGCTTTTGTTAAACAATTCCAAAACCTGCTGCTCGCGTTTCTGCCTGCTATCGGCGGGAAAACGCGCGTGGAAGAGCAATATTTCCGTTCCGTCGGGAAGTCGTTTCCCGACACGTTGCCCGGCTCGCTCCACCACCTCGCCGGCTGGAAAAAGACGATATAAGTCCTGCGCCCGCTGCACCGTATTGGCCAAGGCCAGCCCCATCCCGCCATTGGGAAGATGTCCCTCCAGCGCGGCCCGTATATCTGTAAGGTCTGCCGGGATAGCAACCAGCCGCAGTGTACGACGGAGCGACTGTTCCGCTTTAAAATGAACCTGTTCCACCTTTGCCGCGCCCGGACGGAACACCGAAAGCCGCGGATATTTTTTCTCCTGTTCAGGCAATTCGGCATTTACAACTTTAGCCAACTTGCGCCGGAAAGATGGGGACAGCGTCGCCGAAAGAAGCACCACCGAAGAGCCCATTGCCAGAAGCCAGCGCAACAGATGAACCAGAAGCGTACCCGTGTAAGCGTCATAGGCGTGGATTTCGTCAAAAATGACCACGCGATTGGCAAGCCCCCAGAAACGCATAAAATTGTGACGTACCGGCAGGATAGGCATCAAGGCCTGGTCTACAGTGCCGACGCCGTATTCAGATAGGA
>CAYHWZ010000230.1:0-4488 GCA_964359975.1 uncultured Elusimicrobia bacterium
GGGGCACTTCATCTCCTGCTCAGGGTAAAGCGCCACTATCTTTTCCTCGAAGAGGCGGATCCTCATCATCGAGAGGTAGAGGGCCATGAGCGTGTCTTTTGACGGCATGTCAGTTTGTCCGGTTTTTTTCATTGACATTGTGGACGCGGCTACGGACAAGAGCGTGCTGAATATCAAACCCACCATCACCGAAGCGGACAAGGAAAAAGTGCCGGTTATCAAAGCGCACTACAATTCGCGTGAAGAATGGAAGATGGACCCCAAAGGATATTTCACCATCAAACCGTTCCCGGATGAAGGCGTTATCCGCGCGCGATACTACGGCGAAGACTACGCGCTGAAGTTTGTTATCGAGGGCAAAAATGCCGAAGATATGTACAACACTATCATGCGCGAACAGCTCGTGTCCACGTTCCAGCACGCGGCGTATGTGGGATGCGAACTGATGAAAGCTGAAATCGCCATGAAGAAAAATCTCAACTACGTGCAGGACGACCCTCTCCCTTGAAAACACGCCGCATCTATACCAAAAGCGGCGACGCGAAAAAAACCGGACTGCTCGGCGGTATCCGGCTGAGCAAACACTCGGCGAGGATAGAAGCGATCGGTTCGCTGGATGAACTCAACTGTTTTCTCGGGTTTCTGCTTTCGTTGAGCGACAATCTGTTCCGCTCGCGCAACGAACGGAAAATCCGCGCTTCGTTCCGCACCATTATAGAGCAGATACAAAAGGATTTTTTTGTCGTCGGGGCGGACCTTTCTCATCCGCTCATCCGTCTGAACACTATCCCGCATCTTCTGCACCACCACTATCCGCACGATTCCAAACACCGCGTCCGCCACGTGCCGGAACTTACGCACACTCATGTCCACCGTCTGGAAGAGTGGATTGATTTTCTGCAGGGACAAGTGCCGCCTCTTAAGAATTTTATTTTGCCGCAGGGCAACCCCGTGGGGTCGTTCCTGCAGGTGGTGCGCGCCATCAGCCGCCGGACCGAGAGGCGAGTGGTGCAGTTGGCCGCGCATTCCAATGTGAACCCGCTTATACTGGCTTACCTGAACCGTTTGTCCGATTTGTTTTTTGTGCTGTCACGGGCAGTGAATTCACGGAGCAGAAAAACCGAGATTATCTGGAGCCATACATGGGACACCGACTGAAAATCGTCATTGCGCCGGATTCTTTTAAAGAAAGTCTGACGGCTGAACAAGTCTGCCGCGCCGTGTCCGCCGGTATCCGCAAAGTGTACCATAGCGCGGAGATAGTTTCCGTGCCTATGGCCGACGGAGGCGAAGGCACCATGACCGCTATTGTAAGGAGCGCAGGCGGCGCCATCCGCACTGTTTCGGCAGCTGACCCGCTCGGCCGCAAAGTGCGCGCACGGTACGGTGTGATCGATCACGGACGCACCGCGGTGATTGAAATGGCGGAAGCTTCAGGGCTGGCTCTGGTCCCGGAAAAGAAACGTAACCCTCTAGTCACATCGTCGTACGGAACCGGCGAACTGATTGCGGATGCCCTTGACCGCGGATGCCGGAAAATCATCCTGACGCTCGGCGGAGTGGCGACCAACGACGGAGGAGCAGGCATGGCGGAAGCTGTGGGGTACCGGTTTCTGGACCGCGCAGGCAAAAATATTCCGCGCGGAGCCCACGGTCTGCGGCTGCTTTACAGAATTGATTCGAGCCATGTTCATCCTGCCTTGCGCCGGACACAGTTCACTGCGGCTTGCGATGTAAAAAACCCGCTCTGCGGTCCGCATGGTTCCGCTGCAGTCTACGGCCCGCAAAAGGGCGCTACGCCTGCAATGGTATCCAAAATTGACGCGTATCTGCGGAACTTTTCAAAAGTTGTTCTGCGCGATATCGGAATCAAAGTGATTGACAAACCCGGAGCAGGAGCAGCAGGCGGAGCCGGAGCCGGAGCACTGGCGTTTTTCAGAGCATCGCTCAAACCCGGCATACAGATTGTCACGCAAGCCGCTCAACTGGAACGCAAAATCAAAGGCGCTGACCTTGTCATCACCGGCGAAGGACGCATTGACGGCCAGACACTGTTCGGCAAAACACCTGCAGGAGTGGCTCAAGCCGCGGGAAAACAGCACGTGCCTGTAATCGCCATCTGCGGGAAGATCGGACCGGGCGCGGAAAAACTGCACTCGCGCAACATCGCCGCCATTTTCTCCATCTCCGACGGTCCCATGACCTACGAATATTCGCTCAGACATGCCGCGGCGCTTATTCAAAACCGGGCGGAACAGATTTGCCGGTTACTTCAGATTAGGGTTTGACAACCGCCTGCCATAAAGATAAAATTTCTCAAGACCTCTATGAAAGCCAATATCTACGTTACGCGTCCCATTCCGCAAGCCGGTCTTGACCTGCTCAAACAGGAGTTCGGCGGATACGAAATGAACACGCAGGACCGCGTGCTCTCCCGCAAAGAACTGCTGTCTAAAATCAAAGGGCGCGACGCCGTTCTCTGTCTGCTGACGGACAAGATTGATCCCGAAGCCATGGACATTGCCGGCCCCAACATTAAAATATTTTCCAATATGGCTGTGGGTTTTGACAATATCAACATTCCCGAAGCAACCAAACGCAAGATTTTAGTTGGCAATACGCCCGGAGTGCTTACGCTGACAACAGCGGAAATGGCCTGGTCCCTGCTTTTTGCAACTGCACGCAGAATTCCGGAAAGCGACAAGTTCAACCGCGCGGGCAAGTTCAAGGCGTGGGGACCGCTCATGTTCCTCGGTCTCGACGTCACCGGCCGCACACTCGGAGTGGTCGGCGCTGGACGGATTGGAGCCGCGTTTGCAATGATGTCCAAAGGGTTCAAGATGAACGTGCTCTACCACGACCAGTTCCGCAACGAAACGCTGGAAAAAGAGCTTGGCGCAAAAAAAGTGGAGCTGGACACTTTGCTCCGCGAATCTGATTTTGTCAGTCTGCACGTCAACCTCACATCCGAAACTCGGCACATGATCAGCACCAAACAGCTTGAGATGATGAAACCGACAGCGATTCTGGTGAACACGTCGCGCGGTCCCGTCATAGACGAAAAAGCCCTGACCGCTGCCTTGAAGAAAGGCACGATTTTCGGCGCAGGGATGGACGTGTATGAGGAAGAACCCAAAATGGCGCCCGGACTGTCCAAACTGCCCAACGCTGTGCTGGCTCCGCACCTGGCCAGCGCCACCATTGAAACGCGCAACAAAATGGCCACGCTGGCGGCGGAAAATCTCATCTCCGCGCTCAAAGGCGAACGGCCCCGCCACTTAGTCAACCCCGAAGCTTTTCAGCCGTAAGAATCCTCCATGGTCAGTCTGCTATTTGCTTTGGCCGCGCTTGCTGCCATTCTCTGGGCGGCGAAATCGTTTTATTTTCCGACAAAAGTGGCGCAAAATCCGGAAAAATATCCGCTCGCGCCCGATACCCGCGTTTCCAAAAAAGACCTTGCCATCATTCTTTTCCACCTCCAGCGGTGGAAGAAAGAAGGCAAGATTACCCGCGAAGAGTACGACCATCTCACCGATATCGCACTCTCTGAAATGCAGCAGCTGCCCGGAGCCACTCCTCCGGAACAACGCTGAAACCTTTTTCATAACTCAACGGAGGAAACACCATGTTCGACCAGATGAAACAACTTTATGAACTGCAGAAAAAAGCAAAAGAACTCCAGAAAAAACTGGAAGCAATCATAGTGGAACGCTCCGAGTCCGGCCTGAAAGTGCGCATGAACGGTCTGTTCAAAGTCGAATCCGTGAGCATTGACCCGCAATATCTCTCGACGGACAAAAAAGAAAAACTGGAGAACGCGCTGTGCAGCATTTTTTCCAACACTGTAGAAGAAGCGCAGAAACGTTCCGCATCCGAATCCAAAGACCTGCTGAAAGGATTCGCCGGCTGACCGGAAATCCGTGTCCGCAAACCAGGGACGACTCAAAGAAAGTCTTAAATTTTCACTCATAGACGGCCTGTTCGCCTCGGCTATGCTGGGGTTCACGGACAATTTCCTCGTGGCGTGCGCCGAAGCCATGAAAGTGTCCGCTCTCATGACCGGAATGGTAGGCACATTACCGCATCTGGTCTCATCGATTGCCCAGACCGCCGCAGGGCGCGTGACAGACCGGCTCGGCGGCAGACTCAAAGCTCTCAAGAAACTCATCGTCATACAGTTCAGCGCTCTTTTCCCGCTCATCTTTCTGCCGTTCACACCGGAAAAGTTCCGGTACCCTCTGCTGGTTTTTTGCGCGGTGTTTTTTGTGGTCGGCGGAGCCATTCCCGGGCCGGCGTGGCTGTCCCTGATGAGCGACCATCTGCCGCACAGGAGCCGGGGCAAATATTTCGGATGGCGCAACAGGATTCTCGGCGGGGTGAGCTTGGCGTGCGGTCTTTTTGCCGGCCAGATACTGAACCTGTTCAAACAAAATCCGCTTTCCGGGTTCGCTGTCGTGTTCGGGCTGGCATTTATATGCAGGGTAGTCT
>CAYHWZ010000231.1:0-4457 GCA_964359975.1 uncultured Elusimicrobia bacterium
AAACTATGTTCAAACTCAAGACCGCGCACCGTCTGGACAAAATTCACGAAGCTTTGACTGCTGCGGGCAAAAAAATCGCGCGGGACCCGGACCTCGCTCTGATGGTGAAGCAAAATAAGTCGCAGATACGCGAAATCCTGCTCCAGCTCGATCCTTTGACCTCGCAAAAGGCGGTGAAAGCTCTGCAGGGTTTTCTGCATTCGCAGGAACAGAGTCTTGAAAAACTTCTGCCGGAATTCTTTGAAACTACCGACACGAATTTTGCCGAACGGTATCGATTTTTTTACGATGAACTGGCTCCGCTGATTCAGCTTTACCGCATCCGTCCGGGGAACTCTCTGACAATCAAGGCATTTACCAAAAGCGGGTTCATTCAGTCGGTCAATGTAAAAGTTTACGGCACGTTTCAGTTCAAAGGTCTGGAGAAAGCCGCGCTTGCGGGCGGATTGAGTCTGATGGACCTGATGAGTTTTCGCGATTTGTATGGTTATATCACGCCGGAAAAATTGGCGGAATCCGCCCAGATTAAGAAGTCCGTCGGGTCTGAGTATGTGGAGCGCGACCGGGCTGAAGCGGAACTTTTCGGCGGGGACAGTGTGGTGGCAAATGCGGTTGAAAAGAAGATCAACGACCAGGCGGAACTTGGTTCGCTCAGGTATGAATCTGTTGCGAAAGAACTTTTGACCCGCACCTACTCAACGGAAGAAATTGAAAAGGGTGTGATGCTGAATGCAGCCGTCATCCTTAAAGACCCGTCTAAAATACGGAGCACGATGAAAGAAATTGAAGCGATTTCCCAAAAAAGCGGTCTGGGTCTTAAAGTCATTTCTTGGCAGAAAGCTGCCGGCTTTTTGGGGCAGTTTGTTTTTATGGCCAAAGTAGTTCTTTACTTTGCGGTGTTTATTATTTTTGTTGTAGCGCTGGTGATTATCAACAATGCGGTAATGATGGCGACACTTCAGCGGATAAAAGAGATTGGCACGATGCGGGCTATCGGCGCTCAACGGAGTTTTGTGCTCTATCTGGTATTGCTTGAGACTCTGTATCTGGGGCTTACGTTTGGTGCGGCAGGGATGGCGCTGGGTTCCGGTCTTGTGGTCTGGATGGGACAGAAAGGGATCCCGGCAGCAAACGAGTTCCTCTATTTCTTTTTTTCAGGGCCGCGTCTTTACGTAGAGTTGGGGGCGGGAAGTCTGGTTTGGGCGTTTGTGATTATCTGTGCGGTGACTTCGATTTCCGCGCTGTATCCGGCGATTATAGCGACGCGGGTGTCGCCGGTGGAAGCTATGCAGACGGAGGACTGAGGTAACTTGAAACAGCTTTTCCTGATAGGTTTTAGAAATCTGATTCAGCATAAAAGACGCACTCTGCTTTTGGGCGGCGCTATATCGTCGGTCACTGCGCTGCTGGCGTTTCTGCTTTGCTTGTCGGCGGGTATTCACGAAACCATGCTGGAATCCGCAACCACTCTTTCCACGGGACACATCAATATTGCGGGTTTTTACAAAGTGACTGCGGGGCAAAGCGCGCCGGTTGTCACTCAGTACAAGAAACTGATGGAAATTGTGCACCGGACTCTGCCGGATTTGGATTTTACTGCTTCGCGGGGGCGCGGGTGGGCGAAACTGGTCAGCGACAGCGGGTCCATGCAGGTGGCAATCGGCGGTATTGATATTGCGAATGAACCGGGTTTCCGCAAAGTCATTAAAATCGTTGAAGGAAATCTGGACGATTTGTCCAATCCAAACACAGTGCTCATATTCCAGCAACAGGCAAAAAAACTCGAAGTGAAGGTGGGCGACAACCTCGTGATTTCCGCCCAAACTCCAAACGGCACTAATAATACCGGCGACTTGCGAGTTGCAGCTGTTGCACGGGACGTGGGGATTATGAGCGGGTGGAATATTTATATACCCGCTGATTCGCTTCGTCAGTTTTATCAGATCAATTCCGATGCTACCGGTGCGGTTCATGTATATATAAAGGACGTGAAAAAAATTCCGCAGGACATGGAACTCTTGCGCAAGGCATTTGCGGACCAGGGATTCATCCTTATGGACAGAGAGGCAAAACCTTTCTGGGAGAAGTTTCAGTCTGTCAACCGCGAAGATTGGACCGGCCAGAAACTGGATTTGACCACGTGGGAAGAAGAGATGTCTTTTTTCAACTGGATTATTACGGCCATTGACGGGCTGATGTATGTGCTGATAGCCGTGCTCCTTGTCATTATTGCCATCGGCATTATGAATTCCATGTGGATTGCCATCCGAGAACGCACGCGCGAAATCGGCACTCTCCGCGCAATTGGTATGCACCGGATTCAGATCTTGCAGATGTTTGTTATTGAGACATTTATACTCGGCTGTCTGGGCTCGGTGCTGGGCGCTGCGCTCGGGCTGGGTGCTGCGGCTTTGATGAACGCGGCTCATCTGCCCGTACCGCAGGGCGCGCAGCTTATTCTCATGTCCAACACTTTCAAGTTCACTATTGTAATGAAACCGGTTCTTATGGGGATGGCATTGATTACCGGCAGCGCCACGTTGATCTCCATTATTCCGTCCGTGCATGCGGCGCGGATGAAACCCATTACCGCTATCCAGCATATAGGATGATGAAATGAAAAAGAATCTTCTCTCTGTCATTTTTGCTGTCACTGCGCTCGCCGGCATTTCGTATTCAGCGGAACATGCTTTGACACGCGAGAAAATGGTGGACCTGCTCAAAGGCATTGACCAGCGCATCCGCAGTGCCGGCGATTACAAAGCGCTCTTTTACCTTGAACAGCGCGAAAAGGACAAAGCCGACATTGTGCGGGAAGGTCTGGCCTACCGCCGGGACGTGGACGAAAAACTCATGATTCTTTTTACCAAACCCAAGACCGAGGCCGGTAAAGGATATCTCCGCATTGACAAAAATCTCTGGTATTATGATCCAACCGTGGGAAAATGGGAACGCCGCACAGACCGCGAACGGATAGCGGGAACGGATTCGCGGCGGCAGGATTTTGACCAGTCGCGTCTGGCTGAAGAATATGAACCGGTTTTTGAAGGCCGGGAAAAGCTCGGCAACTTTGAGGTGTGGGTATTGAAACTGACTGCCAAGCCCGGTGTGGATGTCGCCTATCCCACGGTCAAGCTGTGGATTGATACAGCGACCGGCAATGATTTGAAACGGCAGGACTTTGCGCTTTCCGGCAAACTGATGCGCACTTCGTATGTGCCCAAATGGCAGAAACTTTATAATGAAGTGAAAAAATCCGAGCTCTGGTACCGTCAGGAAATCCGCATTTACGACGAGATTGACAAGGCCAACTCCACGCTGGTGATTGTGAAGTCCGTGGACCTTACACCGCTTCCGGAAAATATTTTCACCAAGGCCTGGCTGGAATCCAAAAGCAGATGAGATTGTGTCTGGCTTCCGCGCTGCTTTCATGCATTTTGTCCGTAACCTGCCTGTGGGCGGGCGACCGGCCGAATGAAGACAGTCTTTTCGGCAGTGAGAGCGCTCCTGCTGTCAATTCTGCGGCAGAAAATGCGGCGCAGAAACCGCAGACATCTCTGCCTGCAAAACGTTCTGATACTGCGGAACTGGAATCCCGCCTTGCCAAACCCGACGCGTTCGCATCCGGAGAAGTTTCGGACAATGCGCTGCAAATCGGCGGACTGTTCTACCAGCGCATGATTGTTTCCGCCCAGAGCGGACAGAGCGCGTCCAAAACTCCCATTTCTCTGCCGCTGCAGTTCGACGCGTTCATGGACGCGCGCCCGAACGACAGAGTGCGGGGATTTGTAGACGGACGCCTGTTTTACGACGCGTCCAAGGACCAGTACTCGCGGACCACTTCCGGCAGCGACCAGGGCAGTTCACAGTACTCATCCGTTTCAGCGGCTCCGTCGAGTTACTCCAGCACAGCCGCGGCTCAGACATCCAACAATCCGCAGGCCGCGCTGGACCAGGCCTGGTTGAAATTCGATATCAACCGCACTGTTTTTGTGACCGCAGGCAAACAGCATGTGAAATGGGGGAGCGCGCGCTTCTGGAACCCGACCGATTTTCTCAGCACACAGAAACGCGACCCGCTCCTTTCCCGCGATCTCCGTCTGGGAAACACCATGACAAAATTCGAGCTACCGATGGAAACTTACAAGACCAATCTCTACGCCATCGCGCTCTTTGACAATCCCCAGTCCGCAAGCACATTGGGACAGTTGGGGGGCGCGTTCCGGGTGGAATCCCTTCTCGGTCCGGCTGAAGTGGGCGCAGATTTTGTCACGCGCGGCGGGCTGTATCCGGTTTATGGCGGAGACATTTCATCACCGCTCGGACCGTTTGATTTTTATGCCGAGGCCGCGTGCATTTCCGGCGCTATTGTCCAGCACTATCTGTCCGTCCGCTCAGCCTCCGCAGGAGCCGATGTTTACACATTGTTCACCGCAAACATTCCGCAGGGACCCTTC
>CAYHWZ010000232.1:0-4445 GCA_964359975.1 uncultured Elusimicrobia bacterium
GGAGCTGTTATCCACGTTGACGGCGGTCAGCACATTGTGTGATTCATGAAATTATCCGGAAAGTATACAGGACTGCTGGCCCGATTTTACGATGCAGACCATTTGTGGCGCAATTACTGCGCACAGGTCCAATCGCTGGAAACTTTTTTCCCCACGCTGGATGATAGACTCCAGGCCAAAGTTATTGAACTCTGTTGCGGGAGCGGTTCGCACACGTTGGAAATTGCGAAAATGGGTTTTGATGTGACCGGCGTGGACATGTCTGCGGAACTGCTGAAGATAGCCGCCCGCAAACTGAAATCATTCAAATCCGGCGCCCGCGTGTTGAACCAGGACATCCTCACCTCTGGCGGCAACTCCGCGTTGCGCAATCAATTCGACGCGGCTGTCCTGCTCGGATGGTCACTGAATATTTATCCCATTTATGCGAAGTTCCGCAAGATATTGGTTGCTGTCCACCGCATGCTGAAACCCGGCGGGATTTTTATTTTCGACGCTTCTATAGGTAATCGGTGCAGGGCTGTTCCGCAGCGCGCATTGCAGTACCGATTGCCCGACGGCTGGCGCGGCAAACTGAAAATTGAGGAATCAAACCGCAAGTCCGGGAATTCGTGGGAACTGTTATACCGGTGGCAAGTGTCCAAAAACGGCGGTGCGCCTAAAGAATTGACCGCGCACGAAAAACTGGCTGTCGTGTCTCCGCGCGACGTGCTGTCCGAAATCGCACGGACCGGCAGGTTCAGGATATTGAGACAAGCACGCGGGTACAGTCTCGCGCGTCCGTACCAAACCGGCGGCAGGAATCTGGTCATAGCGCTTCAAAAAATGTGAGGAACTAAAATGAAATCATTCCAAGTCACCAAAATCATCTCATTCTGTTACGGGCACCGTCTGCTGAACTACGATGGTAAATGCAAATATCTGCATGGTCACAACGGATTTGCCGAAATATTGCTGGAGTCGAGTTCACTGGACCGGCGCGGCATGGTAGTTGATTTCACGGACGTAAAAAATGTGGTGGGCACTTTCATCAACGAAAAACTGGACCACAAAATGCTGCTGAATAAAAAGGACCGCATGGCCGCTGTGCTTAAAAAAATGAATGAACCGCACTTCTTGATGGACAGTAACCCGACTGCTGAAAATATCGCACGGTTGATTTACAGCTTTTCGAAAAGTAAAAGACTGCCGGTGGTTTCCGTCAAGCTTTGGGAAACAGAGACTTCATTTGCGGTGTATGAAGGGTAGACGGCAGGATTTTTGATTGGGGTGATTTGGGGCTGTTTGCGGTTGGTGTGACTATTCTCACCCCCACCTGACCTCCCCCTGGAGGGGGGAGGAATGACTTGTGCTGAACCTTTGTGGGTTCAGCTTTTTTTATTTGGGGCCGCGGGCTTTTTGGATTTCCTTAATGATAAGGGGTATCAGTTCGTAGAGGTCGCCCTCGACGGATAGCGTGGCCAGTTTCATCAGCGGTACATCCGGGTCCTTGTTCACAGACACCACCACTTCCGCCGACGACATGCCGGCCAAGTGCTGGATCTGCCCGGAAATTCCGCAGGCAATATAAAGTTTCGGACGAACAGTCCTGCCGGTCAATCCCACCTGATGACGGTACGGAATCCATCCTGCGTCCACCGTCGGACGGCTTGCTCCTACGGCGGCACCGATGGTGTTTGCCAACTCTTCAATCAATTTAAATCCGTCAGGTTTTCCCAGACCGCGCCCTCCGGCCACAATTTTTTCCGCAGCAGTGATGTCAATGGCTTCCCCTTTTTCCGGGTCAAAGCGCACGAACTTGGTGCGGATGTTCCATTTGGACGGGTCCACGGCCACATTCACAATCTTGCCTTGACGTCCCGCTTGTTTGGGCGCTCTGGGGAACGACATAGGCCGGATGGTAGCCATTTCCGGACGGTGCTTTTCGCATAGAATGGTTGCCATCAAGTTGCCGCCGAACGACGGACGAGTGGCATGCATCATGCGGGTTTTCTTGTCCACAGCGATTTCTGTCGCGTCGGCCGTGATGCCGGTCTGCGCAGAAATAGCCACCCGGCTGGAAAATGATCGTCCGATAATGGACGCAGGCATGAGCAGTTTGTTGGGTTTTTCGTTCTTAATAAGTTCTGTGAGCGCGTAGGTGTAGACTTCGTCCACAAAATGTTCGAAAACCGGATGGTCGAGCACATACACCTTGTCCGCGCCATGCTCGATGATTTCCTGCGCCGAACCTGCCACATTGTGGCCGATAAGAACGACAGACAGCTCTTCATTTAAATCTTTCGCCATCTGCAGACCCACGTGGAGCAGTTCGTAAATGGTGGGCATGATCTTGCCGTGTCTCTGCTCTGCGTAGCACCAGACGCCTTTATAGGAAGCGGTGTCAATGTTCACCTTCACTTCTTCCTTGTGCATGACAATGGCGTGGAACACCTGCGTGTCGGGCATTTTTACCTTTGTCTTTTCAAACAAGCGGTCGCAATCTTCCACGCACGCGTTGCAGAAAACGCACTTGTTCACGTCAATGACCGCCAGCTTCTTCCACTTGACGCCTGCTTCATTCCGGTCGGACATGGAAATGCAGTTGACCGGGCACACCTTTACGCACGAGCCGCATCCTGTGCAGCGTTCTTTTATAATGAATATTTCGTTCGGCATAGTAAAAAACCTTTCCTTATAAGACTTTCATTTCCAGAAGTTTCGCAACCAGATTCCTGGCTTTTTCTTCCGGAGTGGCGCCTTCGATCCGGACGCCGCCTTGACGGGGCGGAGGATTGAAACTGGACGCCACGATCGTAGGCGAACCGCCCAACCCGATTTTTGTCTTGTCCGCTTCAATGTCCTGCGCGGTCCAGCGTGCCACAGTCGCTTTTTTCGCCGCCATCTTGCCTTTCAGCGACGGTACGCGGGGTTCATTGATTTCTTTGACAACCGCAATTAGCGCCGGCAGAGGCATTTCCAGAATGTCCGCACCGTCTTCCATCATCCGGCACACACGGATAAGTGAATCGTTGACTTCTTCCACTTTCCGCACGTACGCAATGTTCGGCATTTCCAGCCAGGCCGCAACGCCGGGTCCGACATGTCCCGTATCTCCGTCGTTGGTCTGTTTGCCGCAGATGACCAGCCCCACCTTTTTGCCCGTGGTGGACTCGATTTTGCGTATCCCCATCTGCAGAGCGTAGGAAGTGGCGTAAGTGTCCGCACCGGCAAACGCGCGGTCGCAGAGATGAAACGCCTGGTCGCATCCCCGCGCAATAGCGTCGCGCAAAGATTCCTCGGCCTGCGGCGGTCCCATGGTGACGACCGAGATGACGGTCCCCGGCACGCGTTCTTTGATACGCACCGCTTCCTCAATGGCGTACTCGTCGAAAGGATTGATGGCCGCAGCCATGCCTTCCCTTTTCAGAGTGCCGGTTTTGGGGTCAATCTGAATGTTCGATGTTGCGGGTGTCTGCTTGATACAAACTACGATATGCATGTCAATTTCACCTGTTATCCTTTCTGCGCCAGTTCTTTGGTAATGGCAAACCCGATCTCGTTCCTCTGGACCTGGTTGGTGCCTTCATAGATCTGCGTGATCTTTGCGTCGCGCATGAACTTCTCGACGGGAAAATCGCGCATGTATCCGATACCGCCGCACAGTTGGACCGCGTCCGTGGTCACTTTCATGGCCACGTCCGAACAGAAGAGTTTTACCATGGCCGACCATTTGGTCCAGCGGTGTTCCGACACTTTTTTCATCTCTTCGTAAACAGTTTTGCCGGACTTTTCGCTGGCTGCAACGCCGGCAATCAAGTCCTTGTCCATTGCGCGCGCCACGGTGTAGAGCAGGCAGCGGGCCGCTTCGATTTGAGTAGCCATGTCCGCTACCATGTGCTGGGACGACTGGAAAGATAGCACGCTCTGCCCAAATTGTCTGCGCATACGCGCGTAGTTCAAAGCTTCGTCGAGCGAACCCTGCGCAATGCCGAGCGCCTGTGCCGCCACTCCGGGTCTGGACACGTCGAACGTGCCCTGCGCCACAAACAGACCGCGCCCTTCGCCGCCGAGCAGGTTGGCTTTGGGAACTTTGCAGTTGTCCATGTTGAGTTCGTAGGTTGGCGAGGCACGGATGCCCATCTTTACCTCTTTTTTGCCGAAAGTGAATCCGGGAGTGCCTTTTTACACGATAAAAGCGGAAATACCTCTGGCTCCGCGCGCTTTGCTGGTGGAAGCGAACAAAGTGTAAATCTCCGCAGCTTCGCCGTTGGAGCAGAAGTTTTTGGTGCCGTTCAGTATGTAGTAGTCGCCTTCCAGACGGGCTGTGCATCCTGTGGCAGTGGCGTCAGAACCTGCTTCAGGTTCCGTAATAGTGAACGCGCCGAGCCGTTTACCGGACGCCAGGTCCGGCAGATATTTTTTCTTCTGTTCCGGTGTGCCGAACAGGAAGATGGGAAACGCGC
>CAYHWZ010000233.1:0-4426 GCA_964359975.1 uncultured Elusimicrobia bacterium
GTTTTCTTGTATGTGGCTGGTCCCGGAGGCAATTGGCTGTTTGCGTCCGGAGTTACAAGGTCCGTGGCGTACGCTTTGATGGTGTAGGTCGTACCTGCGCTCAAGTTCGCCGTGACCAGCGAATTGGTTGTCCACGTCACGTCGCCTGTTGTTCCGGAAATTTGCACCGGCAATGTCGCCCCGTTCACCGACCACGATGACCCTGTCCAGAACCATCCGTCACCGGACCGCGTCACGGTGATTTCCACTTTCTGCAGTCCTGCGGAATCCGCGTTCGCTGTACCGGTAATCTGCGTGAGCGCGCTCACCGGACTCGATGCCGGTGTTCCTATGACCGACACCGGCGTGCTCGTATCAATGGTAAACGAAATCTGCGATATCGCCCCGGTATTGTTTATCGGAATGGCTTTGTCACGCGCACGCACGCGCAAAGTGTAGTTCTTGTCCGATATCCAGGCCGCGCCGGACCTCGACCACACTGCGCTCGTAGTGTATGTATCCGTGAACGCCGGTGTCGTCGGCGGAGGCGTTGCGCCGGCTATTATCCATGTTTCCGAATCCGCCACCACAGTCTGCCACACGCTCCCTGTCCAGTAATAGGATGTGCTGCCCTGCAGATACGTCAATGACATTGAAGCCAGCGAAATACCTGACACTGACACTCCGGCCGCAGGCAACGGATCGTTCGCTGTGCCGGAAATGGGATTCAGCGAAATAAGTTTGGCATTGTTCAGAGGAGTCGTCACACCTGCGGACGGCGCACCGATATCCGCGGTAAATGTAATGGACGCTTCGCCCACAGTGAACATCGTGTACGCATTGCCGGTCTCGTCATACGCGCGCAGATAAATCGTGAACTTTCTGCCGTTCACCAGTCCGCCGTTCGCGGCAGTGGGCAGTTGATGCAAAGTAATCGGATATGTCCAGGAACTCGCCGCGTACTCCATGTCCGGCGGAGAATCGCCGCTGTAAAGATTTGTGTTCAGCCAGTTTTCCGATTCGCCGCCCTCAGGGAAAGAAGTGCCGTCCCAGTATCTCGGCACCAGGATCGCGCCTCCCGCAGGGTCCACTGCCTTGATTGCGATCTCCACGCGGTCCACTTGTCCGCGGCCCGATGCGGCCTGACTGTAAGCCGCGTTGATGACATCCGCCACTGTGCCGGAAGCAGCCGCAATCTGCGAAACCGTGGCACTGTTCGCTACTGAAGTGATGCTCGGCGTCGGGTTCTGCACGTCGTAAGTGATGTCGGTCTGCGGAGTCGGACTTTCCACGTGGCCGTTCTGGTTGTTGCTCGCATCGTAAGCCGCATCCTCGCCGCGAGTGAATATCCGGTACTGATACCCTTCAGTCAGCATGGACGAATAGGCAATCTGATAAATCCAGTTCCGCGTGTTGCCGGACCCCGTCGGAGAAATCGAGTTCCACTGCGCACCGCTCACCCATGTGGACCCGTTCCAATAAAACAGGTCTGCCGCTGCAGGGTTCGGCGAGCCCGGCTTTTTGAACCGCTGTATGCCGAGACTCACTGTCTTGGGTAGCGCCATTCCCACCTGGTCCGACACAGTGCCGGCAATCTTGGTCAACTGAGTGGTGAATCCGCCCGCCGGGAACGTGGTCAATGACACCGGCTGCTGCGTGTCAAAAGAGAATGTCGCGTTCTGGTCCGAAGCCGAACCCACAGAATTGACGCCGCGGAGAGTGGACGTGTAGCTGGCTCCGTGCGTCACAAATCCCGTCACGCCCGCCGTCGGGAAACTCCATGCCGCGCAGTCCGCCGGTAAACTTCCGGAACAAAGTGTATTGTATGTGGAAATGCCCACTCCGTACCATCCCCACGAAGAACCGGACACCGACCATCGCGCTTTGTCGCTCTCGCGCTGCAGTTGGAACCGGATTGTGATCGCGTCGCTGGACGTGCCGTCAATCGGATTCAGTGCCGTATATATCCGCGTGTCCGTCGGACGGATATACGCCACCACCGCGGCCGGCGCTGAATACTGGAAGTACATCTGTGTGGTTACCGGCGTCTGCAGGTTGCCGGCTTTGTCCAGGGCCAGGGCAAAAATCGTGTGGTTCTGTTCCGACTCAAAAAGCGACGCGCCCACACCGGAAGTGGATTTGTAAATCCATTCCCCGCTGACATCATTGTAGGAATCCGCATTGTACCAGATCGGAGCGCCGGAATTCTGCCAGCCCGGCGACCCTACAGAATCGTCTCTCCACCAGAACCCTGCCTCGCCTACAAGACTTGTATTTTTCTGGATGGCTATCCGCGCCGTGCGCACTCCCTGCGGGTAATTCGCGCCGGACAGATAATCTTTCGCAGTTCCGGAAATCTGCAGCAGCGTGCCCGACGTCCACGGATTGGTGTTGGGCAAAGTGATGGTCGCCGTCGGAGCCGTCGCGTCGTAGGTGGATATGACTGTGGTGTACGTGCCCGTGTTCAGCGACTGGTCGTACGCACGCACGTGGAATTTGTATCTGCGGTTGTCTGTTGAGTTTCTGCTCCAGTTCGACGGATAGTTAAGGAATATCCACGTCGTCGTGCCCGATAATCCGCGCGTCACTACCGTTGTAGTCGTCGCGTTCGTCTCAGACGCGCTCCATGTGGTCGTTGTCAAGTCCCACCACGGATTTGCGATGCCCACTGCGTCGCCGGTAATGTCCTCAATTTTAAACTCCACTCTGTCGACGCCTGATGCCTGCGACGCGCCGGGAGTATTATCTTCGCGCACGGTTCCGGAAATCACGGTCAACGAATTGTTCAGGAACCGGTTGCTCCCGTCACCCGCATCCGTCGGATAGGTTACAATCGCCGTGGGAGTGGTCCTGTCTATGAAGAACGTGGCACTGCCCAAAAATACCTGTGCGTTTTCCGGTGTTGACCGGTCAATGGAGAACGATTCGAATGTGTAGAACCACCCGTCTTCAAAAGTGGTCGGCGTCAGAGTGAAATTAAAGTTCCAGCTTTCCAGTGAACCGCTCGGATTGAATGATGTCACACCCACAATGTATGTGTCCTGGTCCGAGTTCAGGAACAGTCCCGACGAATTGCGTATGCGGAATTTCGTGCTCTTCAGCCCTGCATAACCTGAGCCGGCCACATCCGTTGCCGTTCCCGCAATGCTCGTCGGAGCATACTTCAGATAACTCGTTGTCCAGTTCGGCAGCGTCGTAATGGTCGAGGTCGGCGACGTGCGGTCAATAATGAACGGCGTGCCCCCGTTCACAAAGTCCGGGGCTGTCGGAGTGTTGCCCGCACGGTCAATCGCACGCACAAATATCTTGCGCGTGCGGTTGTTGTCGCCCGACCAGTCCGGCGTGGTGGTGTAGGTCCAGCTCGTCGGATAAAGTGTCGCTTCCAGCCAGTTCGGCGTCGTGTCATCGCCGGTCCAGGAACCCGCCCCGTTCCAGAATGTCTGGTCCGGTTTGCGGATGGCTATCTGCACTCTCTCGATTCCCGCGATCGTGTCCGTGCTGATCGCGCTCTGGTTCAGTTCGCCGCTCATAAGGTTCATGTTCTGGAACGCCTGCGATTCCGTGGGAATCTGCGCAGTGGAATTCGCCGCCAAATCGTCGAAGGTGAATGTGGCATACGCCACGGTTGCGATGTTGTCCTTCTGACGGTTGCCCGCGTCGTCTTCCGCATTAATGTAAATTTTATAGGTGACGCCGTTTATCCAGGTCGGCGTTGAATTTATGGACTGCCACGGTTCAGATGTATTGTCATTAAATGGTGCGTTCTGAGCTGTAGTGTTGAACCAAGTCCAGGTCAGAGGAGAGTTTCCGTCCGCAGCCAGCCACTGCGTGCC
Source organism: uncultured Elusimicrobia bacterium (assembly GCA_964359975.1). Classification (GTDB taxonomy): domain Bacteria; phylum Elusimicrobiota; class Elusimicrobia; order 2-02-FULL-39-32; family 2-02-FULL-39-32; genus CAYHWZ01. The sequence continues at coordinate 3,813 of CAYHWZ010000233.1, forward strand.
GGTCCAGTTGCGGAAGCCCGCTCCGCTCCCTGTAGAAACCGCCACCTGCACGTTCGTGATGTTGCCGGCCGACGGAGCCGCGTCCACCGCTGTGCCGGAAAGTGTCAGCAATGACCTCACATACGATTGAGAACTCTTCGGCGCAGCGAATCCTGAGTTCGGTATTCCCGCGTCATAGACGATCGCCCTCGATGTAATGTGCACCAGCCCTGCAAAATCTTCACTGCGCACGAACACTCTGTAACTGCTGCCGCTCGTCATGTTGGATTGCGCCGCCTGCGGCTGTGTGGATTCCCATACGCTCCCGTTCCAACTCGATGTACCGTAATAGATTGGATTCGGCGCGGTAAAGCTGTTATCCCCGGCCAGCCATCCACCGATATTGTCCAGCGTGGTGGATGAAAATGCTATTGTCACTCTGCGCAGTCCGCTCACCGCGTCAAATGCAGTGCCGGAAATCGTCAGGTTCGTCTGCGGCAGTTTGTTGTTCGGGTCTATGGACGGGAACACAATCGTGGTCGTCGGCCGTTCATTGTCAAAGATAAAGCTCGTCGGCCCTGCTATCAGACTCACGTTCCCCGCTCCGTCGGTCGCCTTCGCGTAGATATAGAACG
>CAYHWZ010000234.1:0-4417 GCA_964359975.1 uncultured Elusimicrobia bacterium
GAAGGCAGATGCTCTATCCAACTGAGCTACGGGCCCGTGTTGCTCTTAAAATTTCAGCTATTTTAACTTCGCCGGCAAACCGTAAAAATGCAATCCAATGCTCGGCGTAAATGAAAAAATCTGACTCGACCTCTCCAGCCATCCCTGCCGCACAGCCAGTTCAGGCGCTATACCGACTTTCCCGATCTTGAATTCCCAACCCAGACCCGCGTAAACTCCGGCGCCCCAAAGTGTCCCTTCCGAACCCCGCGTGTCCAGTGCCAGTCCGCTCAACCCTGCACGTCCGAAAAAACCATTTTTTGCAGGGAATACAAAATATTTGCCTTCAACTCCGAAATGCCATAACCGGATTTGGGCGTCTGTGCCCAACGGAGCCGGATGATCAGTCCTGGCCGAACCGAGCATGGGACCGCCGGCAAATCCAAACGCGTACCGGAACGGCTCTTCATACCAGACGTTCAGCGTGTTCGTGGTCCCGGAATAATTTTCCGAGTCGTTGAGCCCGCCGTATCGCACAGTGGAAATTTCAAAATGTTCCCTTGCGCGGAGGCGGATGCTTCCTGCCATCAATTCACCCGCCGCCATCAACAGTAAAAACGCGCTCAATATGACCGGCATCATCAGAAGATTCTAAAACATAATGCGGATGTTTTCAATAGAGGTTGACACTGCCTTCACGGCGATGATAGAATCCTTGAATGAATCCTGTAATCTCTGTTATCATCCCTGTGCGCAATGAAGCCGATACCGCAGCTCAATCCATCACCCGCCTGCGCAAGTCAGCGGAACTTTTACCGACGGAAATCATTGTGGTGGACGGCGGCAGTACGGACTCGACATGCCATGTCGTCAGACCGCTCGCAGACTCTCTGCTCGTCTCGCCGAAACAGGGGCGCGCCGTCCAGATGCATCTCGGAGCGGAAAATGCGCGGGGGGAAATCCTGGTCTTTCTTCACGCTGACACCCGCCTCCCGGATAAGTGGCAGGAGATCGTGCGGGAAACTTTTTTCAAATCCGGACAACCGCCAGCAGCCGCCGCATTCCAAATTTGTTTTGATGCTGCATAACCTGTCTACAAATTCATCGCCCTGCTGGCAAACCTGCGAACAAAATTCACCCGCGTCCCTCAAGGAGACCAGTCGCTCATTGTGAGGCGCGAAGAATATTTTGCCACCGGAGGATATCCGCCCACGCCGCTCATGGAAGAGTACCTTTTCATTCCCAAATTGCGCCGCACAGGCAAGATAAAAATCCTCAAAGAATATGCAGTGACTTCTGCGCGGAGATACAGGAAACACGGACCCATCAGAAATGCGCTGAAAAATTCCCTGATTGTTCTTCTGTTTTATCTCGGAGTGCCGCCAACCAAATTGGCGGAATGGTATTGAGTCAAATGCAGGTCTCTGAAATGTCACAGTATCGGTAAAATAAACGCCCGGCCGTGGCAAAAACGTTGCAACTTTCGAAGGTAATCATGAAAAAGTCACTTTTGTCTGTTCTCTTTGTCACGCTCACTTTTTCCGGATTTGTATTAAACGCTGCGGAAAAGGAGCGGAAATTGGTTGCGGTCATGCCGTTCGGATATAAAGCCGACCCGGCTCACGCTGGCATTGAAAAGGGACTGGCTGACGCGCTGGCAGCCGAGTTGGTTAAAACGAAAAAGGTCCGTATAATAGAACGCGAACGGATTGACATACTGCTGAAGGAACTGGTGCTCGGACAGACCGGGGTGGTGGACTCGGCCGGAGCCGCGCGGGTGGGGAAACAGCTCGGCGCACAGGCATATTTACTGGGTACCGTGGTGTCCGTATCCATCCGCGACGAATGGCGGAGTGTGAAGTTCGCGGAAAAGACCACACGCTGGGCGGATATTGAGGCCGAAGCAAAAATCGTGGATATTGAAACCGGTGAAGTGCTCGCGTCCGGACGCTCCGTCGGAAAAGCCAAGACCGCGGAAAAGCACGCGTTCGGCGGAAAAGCCGGTGAACTCGCCACCAAAGAATCTGTCGCGCAAAAAGCCGTTCAAAAACTTTCCGAAAAACTCGCCAAAGAACTTACCCGCTGACCGGCACCTTTCCGCAAAATGGGGAGTGTGACCAAAGTCACATTGACTCGGACCGCCGCGTCTGTTACACTAGAGACATAGATTATTACGCGTACGGACGCTCGACGGTCCCGAACCAGATTTAGTTAAAACTTCCCCGGTCTTAACAAAATATTTACATTTTCTTAACCAAATTTTAACAAGCATATGCTAAATAATAAGTGTGGGGAAGGGGTTTTTTATGTCCGGAAACGTCAAAGTGGACAGTACTTGTCTGCCTTTGCGCAAACCGTTGACAGAACGGCCCTGTTAAAATTGTTAACTGACCAGAAACCAGTCCTGAACCATTGTGACCGCGGGGGGATTGCAAAGTTCGTATCCCTTGCCGCGATTCTTGCTGTATCACTTTCCTCGTCTCTAAATGCCGGCAGCGTAGGTTCGACCGGCGGGCAATTTCTCAAACTCGGGGTAGGCGCGCGCGCAGTGGCGCTGGGCGAATCTTTCGTCGCTGTCGCCGATGACGCATCCTCGGTTTTTTGGAATCCAGCAGGACTGGCCCGCCTTACGTCCAAAGAACTCTCCGCATCTCACAGCACATATGTCCAGGACGTCAATTACGAAAGTATTTCATACGCGCACCCTCTGAAAAAAGGCGCTATCGGAGCCGGAGCCAATTATCTGTACATGGGCGGGATTGAACGGCGCGGCAAAGACGAATCTCTGCAGGGAAGTTTTGGCGCGTCGGACTTTAATTTTTCTCTTTCGTACGCGAGTCCGCTGATACGCAATCCCAAGATGGCAACGGAATCTGCGCGCCGCATTCTGGGAGGTGTGACGATCAAGATGGTGCGCCAGCAGATTGATTCTTTCAGCGCAAATGCCGTGGCCATGGACCTCGGACTCATCACTCCGGTGCGCAATACACGCTTCACTTTCGGTATTGCCGTGCAGAATCTGGGCTCGGACATCAAGTTCCAGGACCAGAGTTATCCTTTGCCGCGGACATTCCGGATGGGACTCTCATGGCTTGCGCCGAAAGCGCCGGTCATGGTCACCGGAGGACTTTCCTTGCCGAGGGACAATTCTTTGAGTTATCAACTGGGCGCGGAATATTGGCCCGTTCAATCTTTTGCTTTGCGGTCCGGATACACTCTGCGTCCGTCGGACGATTTTGCAGGGTATCGAGGTATCGGCACAAAATCAGAGAACACACTGACCGCGCTGTCCGGATTTGTGGCAGGGATGGGCATCAAAGCTTTTAACATGCAGTTGGACTATGCGTTTGTGCCGATGGGCGACCTGGGCAGCACACACCGTGTAACGCTGGGTATGAGATTCAAATGATTTTATCGGGGAATCGGATCACTATAGACGGGGGGAAGCAAGGAGAAACTCACAAAATGACAATCGTCAAAACAATGTACCTGAAGCTGACGGGCCGGACCGCGCAAATTTTGAACTTTGCGTGTTTCATATTTTTCTGCGCTGTAATGATCGCGCCGGCGGAACCTGTGTCCGAGTCTGCGTCCGCGTCAGTGCCGGCTGTTTCGGCTGCGGCGCCTGCGACTCATGAAACATCGTCGGATGATTCCGGGATTCAGCTGCTTCTTTCGCAAAATATCGAGGAACGCATCCGCGAAGCGATAGCGCCTGTGCTGGGGAATGAAAAGTTCACTGTTTCAGCCAAAGTCTCGGTGCGCAAGGAACAGGAACGCAAAGAAACCAGAGCGACTGCGGAACAGGTTGCGGCAGCGGAAGAGGAAGAAGAGATATTGCCCGGCATCCCGCGTCTGAAAACGCCGAACGGCGACAAGAAACCCATGGACCAGTCTGTGGTGAGACTCATTTCGAAAGTTTCCATCCGGAAAATTTCTGTCAAAATATTTTTGGACCAGGGGATTGCAGAACCAGTGCTGGAAAGCGTCAAGAAACTGGCTTTGTCCGCCGGAGGTCTCGACAGCGCGCGCGGCGACGAACTGGGCGTGGAAAAAATCGCGTTTCCCAAACCGGAAACTGTGCGCAAGATGTGGGTGTCTGATTTTCTGCTCAATCCGAAATATCTGTGGATAGCGGTGGGAGCGGTGATGGGGTTCTTGTTCCTCATTTTCCTTTTCGGGCCGGCGAGGAGTCTGGCAAAATCTTATATCGCGGCCATGCAGTTCGCGGCCATGGCAAGAACTGAAACGAAGGAATCCGCGCCCACTGCACCGTCGGGAGAAGTGAAAGCAGGCGCAGCTCAGGAACTGGCTGTGGAAACCGCTGAAATTGAAATGGAAGAGGCGCTGGCAAAAGCGTCGGCGCAGATTTCGGAAGCGCTTTCCTCTCCTGCTCCGTCTTCGGGAAAGACCAACGGTAACGGGCACAAACCGTTTT
>CAYHWZ010000235.1:0-4416 GCA_964359975.1 uncultured Elusimicrobia bacterium
CTTGCAAGTGAAAAAATATACCGCGCGTTTCTGGGCCGGTACGAAGAATTCAAATCATTTTTTCACGGCCACACATACACAGCCAACCCGCTCGCCTGCGCCGCCTCGCGCGCCGCATTGCAGGAAATCCAGCGCCGCAAACTGGCCAAAAGAACGCAGAAAATGTCCGCACTTTTTGCGCGTCTGCTTTCCGGTATCGCCGCCTTACCGTGCGTCGGACAAGTGCGTCAGGCAGGACTGATGGCAGGCATTGAGATTGTGCGGGACAAAAACAAACTTGCGCCGTTCCCTCCATCGGAAAGAATCGGAAAGCGCATCTGCATGACCGCCAGAAAATACGGTATCCTTATCCGCCCGCTCGGCGATGTCATTGTCCTCATCCCGCCCATAACCATTTCGGAAGATGAATTGCGCACCCTTGTTACCGGTATAAAACGCGCAATTCAGGAAACTGTGCCCGCATGAACCTGTTCCGCACTGCCTCGCGCGCCGTGTACTGGTTTCTGTGGCTCATACTGTGCGCCATGAGCGCCAGAGTGATTCTTGTGCCGGCTGATACATTCATTTACTACCCGCTATTTCCGCCTGTACTTGTGCTTATTCATCTGACAGACCGTCTGACCATGGACACCTCCAGTTCCGATTTCCGCTGGGAACTTCTCGCCTTCGGAGTGATGACATTCACGCCTCTTTTCGGGTGGAAAATCCACAATGCATGGACCTGGAGCGCGATTGTCCCGCAATGGCTCTGCGCCATATTTTTAATTGTCACAGCCCAGCACCATTATCAGACTGTCATCGAGCATGCCACTGCTGACAAGGACCGCATACTGCAATCGCGTAAAGAACTTGAAACCGCGCGCAAAGAAAACAATTTCTACACCGAACGTATCCGTCATCTCAATTCCCAGATAGGCGAACGCCAAAAAATCGCGCTTTTTGCGAGGGAAATGGGCACATTGCTCGACCCTGAAAAAATCCGCGAAAAACTTTTGCAGAAAACTTCGGAACTGTTCCCCGAAGATAACGTCACTGTCCGCACCGCATCCACTTCCGACCCGCTGGACACCTGGGTATCCGAACGCAAAATACCCCTGCTCGTGAAAGACATCGCGCAGGATTCCAGATTCAAAGGACAAGTCACGCCCGGTCAGTCAGGTTCCGCTATCACCGTACCGCTTTTGATAGAGCGCAACGTCGCTGGCGCAGTCAGAGTGGAATCTTCCCACACCGGCCGCTTTTCCGAAACAGACCTCCAGCAGCTTGAACTCTACGCGCACATGGCCGTACTTTCCCTCGGCAACGCACAGCTTTTCTCGCGCGTCAATTCGCTCGCCACACGCGACCCGCTCACAGGACTTGCCACTCACCGCGCGTTTCAGGAACAGCTCGTGGACGAAATCCTCCGTTCCGCCCGTTACCGCAATGTGCTTTCCCTCATCATGCTCGACGTGGACCATTTTAAACAAGTCAACGACCAGTACGGACACCTTGCCGGCGACCAAGTGCTGAGAGAGGTCAGCCGCATGCTCTCCAACCGCTGCAGGCCGGTGGATTTTGCCGCGCGTTACGGAGGCGAAGAGTTCACTCTTATATTGCCGCAACTTGACATCAACGAAGCCGTGCGCACAGCCGAAAGTCTGCGCCTTGAAATCTCCTCCCGCGCCATCGCATTCCAGGACCAGACACTGAAAATCACCGTCAGCATCGGCTGCGCATCGTTTCCGCTCGACGCGCAGATTTCCAGCCAGCTCATCCGCAAAGCCGACGAACGACTCTACACCGCCAAACGTTCCGGACGCAACCAGGTCGTCTACACATGAACCCATACTCTTTCGCCCTGCTGGTCCCCGCAGTCACATCCGCCATATTCTTCCGGTTCGCGCCGTCAATGCAGTTATGGAAAAAAATCACCGTTGCCGTACTACTGTTCATCCCCAACGTGCTGGCCGCGCTCTTGTTCAGCCCTACAACCAGCGACATTGCGCTCATGACCGCCATACTAGGCATAAATGCCGGAGCAGTTGTTGCGTTTCTAAATTCGCTCACCCGTCTCACCGTTGACAAGAGGAGTCTGTACGAGTGGCAGCGCGCCCTGCATGAACTGGAATCCGAGTCCGCGTCCGAAGAAAAAAAGCGCCGCGAACTGCGAAAATCCGTCGAAGTATCCGAACAGCAGATCGTCCGCACACTCCGACTTTACGGAGCTGTCAAAGGACTCGGACAATCTCTGAACTGGGACGAAATGGTCCCGCACATAGACTACGCCGTCCAGCAATGTCTTGGCCTGCGCAACTACCAGCTCTACCTTGCCGAAGGCGCCGCCAACACCACCCAATTGCAGAAGGTAATTTCGCGCGGTTCGCGCATGGCCGACGCGCCTGTCAATTCATCCGCACGCAAACCCCGCGCACACCAGAACGCCGCGGACATGCATCTTGAAATACCGATTTTCCAAGGAAACGATCACATCGGACTGCTCTGGGGACGGCTCGACACTGCGCTCCAGCCGCCGGAACGCGACAAGATGCTGCGCGAAGCCGAAGATTTGGCCGAAGAACTCGCCATGGGCCTGCAAAAAGCGCGCCTCTTCTCATCCCTGGAAAAACTGTCCCGCATAGACGGTCTCACCGGCGCGTACCGCCGCCAGGTATTCGACGAACGGCTGAACGAAGAAATCCGCCGCTCCAAAACTTTCCGCACCAATTTTTCCGTGCTCATCGCCGACCTCGACCATTTTAAAAGCGTGAACGATACCCTCGGACACCAGGCAGGCGACCAGGTGCTAAAACGCGTGGGAGAAATAATGAAGGAGAGCGTGTACGAAACAGATTTTGTCGCGCGGTACGGGGGGGAAGAATTCGTCATACTGTTCCCGCAAGCCGACCCCATCGGTGTCCGCCGGAAAGCCGAGTCTTTGCGTCAGAAAGTGGAGCAGGAAAATTTCGTTATAGGATGGAACAAACTTCAGCTCACCATCAGCATCGGCATAGCCCACTACCCGTCCGACGGCAACGACCCAACGTCACTCCTGCAGACCGCAGACAAATGCCTCTACGCAGCCAAAGATTCCGGCCGCAACCGGGTCGTGGACTCGTCAGAGATGAGGTAATTTTAAAAAGTCTTCTGGTTTTTCTGGCAGAGGAGGAGGAACCGGCAGCTCTCGCGGCAGACTTCGCGCTCTTCAGCTCGGATACGATCTTCGCAGGAATTGTAATCAGTGCCCAGCGCGTTCAGCAAATCGCGCACCGAGTCCTCAATTTCCGTGAACAATACGCCGATATCGTACCCGTCGTCCGTCTTAAGCTGATGGACAGCTTTAGCTTTTGCCTGGATAAGTTCAGTGCCCGGCAAATGGAATTCCAGTCCGAAATCAAAAAACAGCGGCAATACTTCCGGACTTGTCAGTTTCATCCCGCCCGCCGACAAATCGCGGATATGCACTTCAAAAGGTTCATGAAAAAACGGCTTGAAAAGCGTCATCATGGCCGGCGGCAATATGCCTATTTCGATAGGCGTACGCAGGTGTTTCCGCTTGTTAATGGGCATTGCCAAAAAATATATCAGAATTGATTTTGTTTGTCAAACCACACGCCGCTTGTATCAAGCATGGCGAACAGGACGATAAACCATCCCCGGCTCTGTCTTCAAAGCCGGCGCATACTCCATTACCGCGTACATTTTTTTGCGCAGTTCGCGCACTTCGACCGGCTTACTCATCAGCCCGCGCACATTCGGCTGACTGCATATCATGTCCACAGTGCCGCGGTCCATCACCCGCGCCGTCAGCACCACAATGGGAATATTCTGATACTGCGCGCCGCTCAGTTCCTGCAGAATAGTGAACCCGCTCGTGCCCGGCAGCATCATGTCCAGCAACATCATGTCGAACCGCAGATAGGAATTTTTCCGCACCAGTTTCAGCGCGTCCGGACCGGTATGACAGCAGACCAGCTCAAACCCGTCCCTCTCAAATTCCATCTCGATCAGACTGCAGAACGTCAAGTCATCGTCCAGCATCAGTATCGTCTTTTCCGCATTGCTTATCATGGCACCCCTCCCCAGAGTTTCTGCACCCTCAACTCACTTTTTGAACCACGGTCAAATCATCTGAGATTCCGACTTTGATGCAGGAACATATTCCAATACTGCACGCATCTTGCTGCGCAGCTTGCGCACTTCAACCGGTTTCCCGAGCACACCGCGCACATTCGGCTGACTGCACAGAATATCCATTGTCCCCGCATCCATCGAACGTGCCGTCAAAATAACCACCGGCACCTTTTGGTACTTTGCATCCTGCATTTCCTGCAAAACAGAAAATCCGCTCATGCCCGGCAGATTCATGTCCAGCAGCATCATAAGACCTCTGCAGAATGGGGGATTTTTTGCGGATGGGTAAATTTTATAAATTCT
>CAYHWZ010000236.1:0-4377 GCA_964359975.1 uncultured Elusimicrobia bacterium
GAATGAAGCTTGACCCGGCGGTTGCGTCAGCGCCATTCGTGGCCACTCTGGTGGACGTTACGGGCGTGGTGATTTATTTTATGGTCGGTGTGATGTTGCTGAAGGGCACTCTGCTGTAAGTCCTACTTCTTCTTTTCCGCAAGATGTCCGAGGTGCGCTACATCTTTCACTTTCCTTAACACAAATGCTGATTCGGTGCCGTTCAGATTGCGCGTAAGCACTGCCACGGACGCGAGCGGCGGGGTCCATTTCCAAAATTCCTTTAGCGGACGGTCGAGCAGGGACATGAGCAGGGCGGCGGTGGTGCCTCCGTGCGAAATAACTGCGACGGTGTCTTCTTTCCGCTTCATCAGACTGCGGGAAAAGCGGTTGACGCGTTTCCAGAACCCGCCGAACGATTCGCCGCGCGGGAAATGAACTTTGTGCGGGCTTTTGTCCCAGTGAGTGAACACGCGCGGCCATTTTCTGTGCGCGGCGCGGTAGACGTGTCCTTCCCACAATCCGAAATCTATTTCGCGCAATAACGGGTGATGCAGGCGCGGCACTGTGCGTTTACCAAGAATAAATCCTGCGGTCTGGCGGGCGCGTTTCAGCGGGCTTACGAAACAATAGTCAATGTCCACAGATTGAAACCGTTTGCCGAGACGGTGCGCTTGTTTGAGTCCTTTGCGGCTCAGGGGACAGTTGGTGGTGCCGATATATTTGCCGTCGTAGGTGGTTTCGGCATGCCGGATGAGATAGAGTGTCTGCACTTTTTTTGTTCTGTTCATAACGACCTCACGCTTTCAAGGGGCTTGGCATGGAATAAGGGGCGCAGGGCCAAAAGAACTGTGGTCACGCAAACCAGCACCCAGACCAGGCCGAACGACACTCCTTTTATCCACGGTACGGAAAAATCCAGTCCGTACATTTTTACCGCAATGGCCCATCCGCAAACTATGGAAAGTACGGACGCGGCAAAGACGGCGATGGATGAAATGATACCAAATTCCGCGCCTGTAGTTATGAGCAGGTCGGATTTTTTTGCGCCGAGTATCCGGAGCAGAACGGCGTCACGTTTTCTCTGCTGAATAGTGGAAAGAGCCATACCGACCAGCACGCCCCATCCGGCGAGAAGTGCAAAAAGCGCGATCATGCGCACAGTTTTGGTGAGGGTGCTCAGGATGTTCATCACTTTTTCCGTGCTGCGGCTCACGTCGAGAATAGTGATGTTGGGAAAAGCGCCGGCGAGTCCGGACTGGAGCGATTCTTTTTGGTCCGGGCTGAGACCGGAGACAGCTCCGACCCATGTTTTGGGCGCGTCTGCCAGCGCGGAAGGTGTGACCAGCACGAAGAAATTGGGGCGAAAACCGGACCATCGGACTTTGCGGATGCTGGTGACTTTGGCGTCTATGTTCACTCCCTGGACATCAAACGTGACACGGTCGCCGACTTTTGCTCCGAGCCGGCGCGCGTACCATTCTTCGAGGGAACATTCGGTTTCGGCTGTATCGGACAGCCAGCGTCCTTTGATTATTGTTTCATCTTCGCTGAGCTGTGCACGGTAACTGAGATTCTGTTCGCGGTGGCGCATGCGTTCGGATTGTTCGCCCTCGCGCGTAACGGGTTGGGCGGTCTTTATTTCCTGTCCGTTCAGGCCGCGGTAACGGGCTTTTATCATGGGACTGAGATGAAGGCCCTGCGCGTTTGAATCGTGCATGAACTTCTGCAGATTTTCCGCCTGGTCGTTCTGAATATCAATCAAAAATAAATTGGCGCGCATGGATGTGTCTTTACCAGGACGGAGTTCGTCCACCATGCTTTGCTCGTATATGGAAACTACGCCGAGGAACAGGACCGGGATGGCAACGGAAACCATGACGCGTCGGGAATCAAAACTTTTTCTGCCGAGGTTGGAGAGGGCAAGCCGCATACCCCATCCTGCGCGGGGTTTCCATTGGGCAAGCTTTTTGGTGATGAATGCGCCCAACAGCCAGATGGCCAGACCGCCGGCAAAAAGTGTGCCTCCGACGGATACGGCCATTTTCAGGGAACGGGATTCCACCAGCAGGGCGGTCCAGAAGAGGACGGTACCAAGAATCGCGAGACGCTTTCTGCCGAGGATGCGGCCGGGTTCGTCGTCTCGGAAAAGTGTCATGGGTTTGGCTTTGTGCAGTTCGAGTAAAGACCATAGTGCAAAGAACAGGGAAACAGACCATCCGAGTCCGGCGGACTTTATGAATGTGAGCCAGTCCAAACCGAATGAGACTTGCAAAGGCACGAACCGGCTGAAAATGGCGCTCATGATATTTTGTGCGGCGCCTCCGGCAACTGCTCCGGCGGTACTGGCGGCAAGTCCGATGACAGCCATCTGGAACAGAAATATGCGCACTACGGATGTGGCGGTAAAGCCGAGACAACGGAGGTCTGCGGCGGTGCGTTTTTGTTCGCGCGCGTATCCGCCGACACTGACGGCTACGCCCACTCCTGCAATGATCATAACGGCAAACGCGGCCATGCGCAGGTAATCTTCGAACCGGTCAAAGAATCGTTTCAAGTCCAGTTGCTTATCGCGGAATGTGCGGACGAATAGGTGCGACTCAGTGCGCCAGGATTCGCGGTAGGGACCTTTTTCTTCGGGTATGTTCCAGAGCGCGCGGATGGATGAGGCGGTCTGGTCGGTTTCAGCTGTGTTTTCCAGCGCTATGAGAGACGCGTGCGAAATCCTTGAACCTGCTTCGGACAGTCCGGTCTGTGAGAGATGTTTAAGAGCGATATAGACTTTTGGTCCGAGTGAAAAGGGTGAGGCGCCGAGACCGGGTTCTTTTTCTACGATTCCGCGGATAGTGAATGATGCGGCGCCAAGTTTCAATTTTTTGCCGACGGATGCGCCTAGTTGGGTGAGCAGTTCGGGCTGGGCAAATAGTATGGGCTCGCTCGACTGCAGATGGCGGATATCCTGGCCGCCGCTGACTTTCATTTCCCCGTAAAATGGGTAGTCATCTTCCACGGCTTGCACTTCGACCAGACGCGATTTGCGCGAGGGTTCGGCAATGGCCATGGTGAGAAAACTTGCAGAACGCTGAACGCGCGAACCTGCGGGCAGGGTTTTGGAGAGTTCGGCTCTCTGCGCGTTGGAGAGCGGGACAGCGCCGGTGATTTCAATATCAGCAGAGAGAAGTGTGCGGGACTCTTTCGAGAGAGTTGTTTCCACGCGTTTCAGAAATGCAGAGACTGCGCTGTGCGCACAGACGCCGATGGCTGCGCAGAAAATAAATACCCACAGACGCTGGGACTGGCCTTTGAGCATGCGGAAAGAGAGTTTGATTTCGTTTATGTTCATATTCCGGAAACGGATTTGAGACGGCCGTCGGACATTTCCAGGATTCTGCCGGCGCGGCGGGCCATGCCGGATTCGTGAGTGACGAGCACAAGTGTGGTACCGCGGGATTTGACTATGGAAAAGATAAGGTCAGCCATTTCTGCGCCGGTCTTATTGTCGAGATTGCCGGTGGGCTCGTCGGCGAAAAGGATTTTGGGTTCGACACACATGGCGCGGGCAAGGGCAACGCGCTGCTGCTCTCCACCGGAAAGCTGTGACGGCAGATGGCTGGCTCGTCCGGACAGACCGACATTGCTGAGCCAGGCATGTGCACCGGCTTCGGGGGCGGCGGCGCCGGAAAGTTCGAGCGCGACCATCACATTTTCCAGCGCGGTGAGTGACGGGATGAGGTGATAGGATTGAAACACGAATCCCATGTTTTGTGCTCTGAAACTGTCGCAGGTGTCTTCGTCCATGACGGACAGGTCGCTGTTCAGCACAATGACTTTGCCTGCGGTAGGTTCGTCGAGACCGGCCAGCAGAGCGAGCAGGGTGGACTTGCCGCTGCCGGAGCGTCCGACCACAGCCAATGTCTCACCCTCCTGCACTTCCAAATCCGCATTATTCAGAACGGTGAGTGTTTCATCGCCGGTATGAAATATTTTGGTCAGATTACGGGCTGAGATTACGTTCATTTCAGATAAGGTTTCAAAAATCTATAGAAATTCTGCGCGACTATTCTGTGTCCTTTTTCGTTGGGATGAATACCGTCGGCGAGGTTGAGTTCGGGTTTGCCGGCAACGCCTTCGAGCAGAAACGGGTAGAGCGGCACGGACAATTTTTTTGAGAGCGATGGATAGATGCGGCTGAAACTTATTCTGTACGACAATCCGTAGGTAACGGGCAGATACATGCCGGCAAGAATGACGCGCGCGCCGGATTTTTTCAGCCGGCGGATGATTTCTTCGATATTTTTTTGTGTGGAGGAAAGGTCAAGACCGCGGAGACCGTCGGTGGCTCCCAGCGCCACGACTACGAGCGCGGGGTTGGAACGCAGTATCCAAGCGACGCGTTCG
>CAYHWZ010000237.1:0-4372 GCA_964359975.1 uncultured Elusimicrobia bacterium
TTATTCCGCTCGGGACAGGCACAGGATTTATAAATTTTTCTCTGCTGAATCCGTCAGTTGCGGACAGCGTCAAACTGATTCTGGGGATATATTTCCTGGTTGCTTTGCCGGAAGAATTGTTATTCAGGGGCATTATGCAGAATCTGATGGAAAAAACTTTTTTGTTCCGGTACGGCCCTTCCGTGTCCCTGGGTTTGGCTGCAACCGTGTTTGGAGTTGCGCATTACAACAATTTTTCGCCGCCGGATTGGCGGTATGTCGGCTTGGCAACATTGGCCGGAATAATATACGGGTGGGTTTATAGAAAGTCCGGCAAGACCACGGTTTCGGCCATGGTGCATACCGGAGTCAACTTTTTCTGGGCTCTGCTTTTTAAAGATACACAAGGATGAAAATTATGAAAAAATACTGGGCGGCAATTTTTGCGGGATGCGTTTTGAGTGCGGTACCGGTCATGGCCGAAATGTCCGCGGGTGCGGCGAAAATTAAAATCACTCCGTCGGTGGAAACTTTTCAGGACACGAACGGGAACAACAAGTGGGAGGAAGGAGAACCTTTCGACGATTTGAACCATAACGGCGCCTGGGACCCTGTCTGGCTGGCAGGATACCGTGCAGGACGGTTTGCCGAGGGCGTGCAGGACGATTTGTGGGTGCGTGCATTTTTTGTCAATGTCGAAGATCGTTCCGTGCTGTTCATTTCGATTGACCTTATCGGGTACATGTTCGACGAAGTGGAGCAGGCGAAACGGGAGATCTCGGACATTTCACCGATTAAAATACTGCCGGAAAATATTTTCATTTCCGCCACTCACACTCACAGCGGTCCGGACTCTATCGGTATCTGGGGCGAGTCCGGGGAAAAGTCCGGCAAGAATATCCTCTATATGAATTTCGTGCGGGAAAAAGTCTTGCAGTGCGCGCTGGATGCGGTCAATTCCATGCGTCCGGTGCGTCTGAAATTCGGCAAAACAAAGCTGGCAAAACCCATTGAAGATTCGCGGCCTCCGGCGGTGATAAATGACCTTCTGCTTTCCATCTCCGCCGTGGACAACGAGAATAAGACGGTCGCCACGATGGTGAACTATGCTGTGCACGCGGAAGTGATGGACGAGTCCAACCGCATGATAACCGCGGATTTTCCCGGATACATGCGCGATTCTATCGAGAGCCGTCTCGGCGGCACAGCGCTCTTCTTTCCGGCGGATATCGGAGGTATGCAGACTCCGCGTGTAGGGCGGCGCAATTTCAAAACATGCAAAAAGTACGGCGAAGCTATTGCGGATGAAGTGATAAAGTCTCTGTCAAAAAGCGAGCCCATTGCAACGGAAACATTGACGGTCACTCCGCTCAAACTGCTTTCGGAAATCGAGAACCAGCGTTTTCTGGGCGGGATGCAGAAGGGATTGTTCGGCGACACTTCACAGGCGCTGGTCCGCGACAGCGACAAGACTTATATCCCGTCGGCCATGGCTGTAATCACTCTCGGACCTGCATGGATGGCTACGGTGCCCGGCGAACTGTTCCCTGAACTCGGCCAGCCGCTGCGCGTGATGCTGAATTCCGATTACCCTTTTCTCCTCGGTCTGTGCAACAATGAAATCGGGTACATCCTGCCGAAAGCGGACTGGAACCCCAAAGCTTACGAGGAAAGTATGTCGCTCGGTTCGGATACGGGCCGGATTTTTATGAAGACTTATACGGATCTGCTGACGCAATAGTCTCGTCAGATTTTTTGCGGAATAGAAGGATTGCAACACCGACGGAAATCCAGGCCAGTTCTCGGATTCGGCGGATAATGCCGTAGGAGAGTCCCACCGCAGTCGGAAATCCGAGCGAATGGAAAAATATCATCCGTCCGCCCTCGCCCACACCCAGCCGTCCCGGAATAAAAAACGCCACATTGTTAACGAACATGGAAAAGGTTTCAATGGTGAACGCTGCGCTGAATGTGCACGGGTGCCCGGTCATCCGCGTAAAAATCATGATTTCTAAAACCCCGCCGAACCACGCCAGAAAATTATAAAAAAGCGACATCGCGAACTGACGCGGATTATTTTTGTAGAAGTCCGATACCTGCCTGTCCACCATTTCCGTCGAACCGATTTTTTCCACGAAACGGCCCAGCCCCCATCGCGTCAATTTTTGCGCCAAAGGACCGTATAGACCGCGGTTCTGGATGTAGTACAAAAACACGCACATGCCGGCCATACCCCCAATCACCACTCCGGCGGAAATGTTCCAAATCAAAGGCATGGGATTGACCATGATTTGCACGAGCCACCCGATGAGCATGAACAGCGTGAGAGATAATATATCGGAAAATTTGTAGATGGTGACGGAACTGACCGCAGTTTCGCGCGGGACTTTGCCGTTCAGCAGCATGACTTTGACCGGTTCTCCGGCCAGGTTCGCGGAGGGGACTGACATGTTGATGGCGTCGCCCGCAGTGTAGGCGACAAAAAGGTCGTAGAAACTTGCCGAGCTCCGGTCTTTCAAAAGTACATGCCACGCCGCGCAAAAAAATGTCTGGAACAGTCCGTAAAGCAGGATTAGAAAAAGAGCCGGACCCCAACCCAACCCGGCAAGATGGTCCAGAATGTTGCGGAACCCCACCTCAGCGCACATCCAGACCAGCAGGGCCAGACCTCCGGCACCCAGGATAGTTTCCGTCCAGCGAAAGCTCCGAACCGCGCCTTTTTGCACTAGAAAATGGTAAGATATAAAGAATGGAATTGCAAGCCGGAAAACGAGTTGTAGTCAAGATTGGGACCTCCATTGTTGCTTCCGGTCTGGGGTTTCCCGACGCGTCCGGACAGCCCGCGCGGACCGGCGTGACCGTGCTGGAATCACTGGTGGAAGACATAGGTCTGGCCATGTCGCGCGGACACCAAATAATCGTGGTCAGTTCCGGAGCCATCGGAGCCGGTATCCGCAAACTGAAATGGAACCAGCGTCCCACGGAAATGAACCTGAAACAGGCCGCAGCTTCCGTCGGGCAAGTGTCGCTCATGCAGGCCTATGACCGCCTTTTCGCTCATCAGCACAGAACTGTGGCTCAGGTCCTTCTTACACGCCGCGATTTTGAAAACCGCGTCAGTTATCTGAACGCGCGCGCTACCATCACCGCTTTACTCGAACTCGGCGTCGTGCCTATCATTAATGAAAACGATACTGTCGCAGTGGACGAAATCAAGTTCGGCGACAACGATTCTCTTTCCGCGCTGGTCGCGTCCAAAATGGATGCGGAACTGCTCGTCATGCTCACGGACGTGGACGGTCTTTACGGGCGGGGCGGCGAAGTCGTGCGCCTGGTTGAAAAAATCACGCCGGAGATTGAACGTATGGCCGGCAAAAAATCCGCCAGCGGAATGGGTACAGGCGGCATGTCGTCCAAAATCGATGCAGCTAAAATTTCCACTGCCAGCGGCGTGACCACCATCATTGCCAGCGGGCTGAAAAAGGGAACGATCACGGACATCCTCGACGGTGTTGAAACCGGCACCACATTTGTGGCATTGAGCCATTTGTCGGCAAAAGAAAAATGGATACTTTTCGGCGCGCGCGCGCGGGGCGAAATCTGGGTGGACAGCGGCGCTGAAAGCGCTCTGCGCAATCTGAAACGCAGTCTGCTGCCGGCAGGTGTTGTATCGGTGCGAGGCACGTTCGACCGGCGCGACGTGGTCAAGGTTAAAACCGAGCAGGGCACGGAATTTGCCCGCGGAGTTTCACAATTTTCGTCGGAAGATATTGAGAAGATCAAGGGCAAAAAATCCGCTGAAGTGCACAAAATTTTGAAAACATCTGTTTCGTCCGCGGAGATTGTTCACCGCGACGCGCTGGTCATTATTCCCTAAAACAACTATGGAAATCGGAATCGTCGGTCTGCCGAATGTGGGAAAGTCAACACTGTTCAACGCGTTGACTTCTGGTCATGCGGCCTCGTCCAATTATCCGTTCACCACGATTGAACCCAACGTGGGGGTGGTGACAGTGCCGGATTCGCGCCTGGAAAGATTGTCCGCTATTTTTTCATCGGCAAAGGTGACTCCTGCGGCAGTCAAATTCGTGGACATCGCCGGGCTGGTGAAAGGCGCCAGCCAGGGAGCAGGTCTCGGCAACCAGTTCCTTTCCAACATCCGCGAAGTGGACGCTATCGTGCACGTGGTGCGCCTGTTCGAAGACGCGGACGTAGTGCACACGCTTGGCGAAGTTGACCCTCTGCGCGACGTGGAAATCATTGAGACTGAACTTGCTTTGGCTGACCTGCAGTCCGTGGAAAAACAGATGGACCGTCTGTCTGGTTCGGCGCGCACCGGGGACAAGGAATCCAAATCGCGGCTGGAGATTTTGGAACGTGTGAAAAAAGTTTT